>NZ_VPAN01000007.1:0-115395 GCF_013419225.1 Acinetobacter sp. YH12097
ATTAGCGCAAGGTCCGAAGATCCCCTGCTTTCTCCCGTAGGACGTATGCGGTATTAGCATCCCTTTCGAAATGTTGTCCCCCACTAATAGGCAGATTCCTAAGCATTACTCACCCGTCCGCCGCTAGGTCCAGTAGCAAGCTACCTTCCCCCGCTCGACTTGCATGTGTTAAGCCTGCCGCCAGCGTTCAATCTGAGCCATGATCAAACTCTTCAGTTTAAAATCAATAGTACATATAGTGTACCAATCTTGGCTCATCAATTACTGACAAATATTTCTCAAATAAACTTCGAGTAATTTCTACCATCAATCAATGAAATATTTTCGATTGATCAACCAGTAAAAATCCACACAAGTTGTTCTTCATAATCTCTTAATGATCTTCTTGTTGGTTCGTCACCAGCAAGCTAGGTCGGCTATATTACTCTTTATTTCTAAAGAGTCAACCGGTAATTCAAATTATTTTTAAACTTATCAAATAAAACCCAACTTAATCAATTCAACCAAGTCATTGTTTTATCAGAAGTTTTAATCTTCATCACCGCCGATGGATGTGCATTCTACAGCATTTCCGATCCAACGCAACACCCTTTTCCATTTATTTTTAATTTTCCATTACGTTTGTTTATTTATTCTACTAAATTGCGTTTTTTACTATTTTTTGAGCATAAAAGGGACAATATTTCCATATTTGTCCGTTAATTTATCTTTTTCATTCTTTTCTTGCCATTTCAAAGCTCGACAATCGACATATTCACAGTATCCACCTTCCCCACACTCAATTTCGTCATTGATTTTGATTTGATAGTTAAAGCTTCCTGCATAACCTGCGCCGAGTCCAAATTTAAAATCCCCACGGCTCTGCGCTTGTACATGTATTTTCATTTTGTCATTTTGGTAAATCCATTCAAATTCACGTGGCAAATACATTTTTTGCAAATTGGGGGTTTTAACAACGGGATAAACGCGCATGACTTTAAAGAACACACCTTGGTCTGCCATGAACACTTGCTGCTGATTTAAATCTCTTAGATATAAACGCGAACTCAAAATATTGTTATAACGATCTCGCGTTTGCATAAAGATAATTTGACGCTGTCGGCTAAGGTTGATTACCTGATGGGTATAAAACGCTAAAGGTAAATATGGAAACTTGCGTATTTGTGCATAAGATAATACCGCCAACTGATTTACATCATACATCTGGCCCTGAAATTTGATTTGCCCTTCACATTGGCACATCACTGACCAATATTCAGCAAGACCCAATCTTAATTTAATTAAACACGAAGAAATATCGGTAGTTTGCACGGACAAATCTAAACTGAGTTCAGTATCTTCTCGATGGATTTGAAATACCGCACCATCCCAACCAATCAGTTCTTTGTCTCTAAATTTAAAGACGGTCTCACTCAGACTACAGTCGTCTTTGATGGAATATGATTGTAATTGCCCAACCATATGACCACTCACACTGGTCATTACTGTGGCCGTATTGAGTTCGTCTTGTTGAATGGACGCAGGATTTTGAAAAGCGGGAATCTGAGGCTGCCCGAGCCAACTCATAAAGTTAAGATAATGTAAGGGCGCAGGAAGATTCGGTAGACAAAGTCCATAATGGACTGAAGGATATGGCGTATTCGGCGCATGTAAATTTATTTTTTTATGTTGTAAATCTGGAGCTTGATTCAGTCTTCTTGATTGATCCAAGAAATCTTGAAATATCTGCATATCAAGCTCCTTTTCATTTTTTATTTCATGCTTTAACTCATGCTTCTGCCTTTTTTGCCATTAAGGTTGTGACAAAGCCAGACAATGCATAAATTACTGAAATAATTAAAATACCCATTGGAATATTATACGTTACAGCAGCTAAAACAAAGACTATGATTGGTAACACCGCAAATGGAACACGGCGACGATCCACCGTTTTAAATGAATAGTATTTTACATTTGAGATCATCAATAGACCCACTGCAATAATCACTACCGCATTAAAAATCTGAATACCTGTTTCGCGTAAGTCGAAGACCGCAGGGATATCCATACCTACCCATACCAATGAAATAATCATAACGGCTGCGAGTGGACTTGCAACACCAATAAAGTAACGTTTATCGACGACCCCAATTTGTACGTTAAAACGTGCCAAACGGAAGGCTGCACATGCGGTGTAAACAAAACATGCTGCCAGGCCAATACGGCCTAAGTCATTTAGACTCCAGCTATACATTAAAATGGCAGGTGCAACACCAAATGCTAGCAAGTCTGATAAGGAGTCAAACTGTTCACCAAATGGACTTTGTGCGCCGATAGCACGTGCGACACGCCCATCCAAACCATCAAATAATGCTGCAAGAAAAATAGCATAAATGGCTTGTTGAAATTCACCATTCATACTGGCAATTATTGAATAAAAGCCGGATAACAACGCTGCGGTTGTAATCAAGTTTGGCCACAGATAGATCCCACGACGTTTCACTTTATGCCCTTCATGGGTGTGCTCCTCTTCTTCAACTTCAAATGTAATGCCATCAAATGCATTTTCATCCTTCGAAGAAATTTCCCGCTCAGGTTTATTTGTATTTGTCATTGTTCGATCCTAACTGTGACCTTTCTTTTTCAAGTTTAAAATTATTCGCCAACTAACCAACGTACGGCTGCATGACCACCATTTTCATTCATACGAAGATGTGGGAACAACCATTGTAATGCTTCGTCCGCATCTTCAGAGAATTTCCAAGGTGGATTAATCACCAATAAACCACAACCATTTAAACCGACTGGAGTGTCATCTGGCCATACGCAAATTTCACAAACCAACTGACGACGAATGCCAGTTTTGTACATTTTCTTTTCAAAACGTTCAATCATCGCGCGGTCTTTAATTGGATACCATACCGCAAAAACACCTGTCGGCCATTTTTTATAAGCAGCCACCAACAATTCTACAAGCTGTGGAAAATCTTTACGTTCTAATTCGTAAGGCGGGTCAATCATCACCAAACCACGTTTTTCTTTTGGTGGAATTACACCCAGTAAACCTTCGTAAGCATCACGCTCATGCAAGCCTGCACGTTTATCAAAAATATTGTGGCGCAATTGCTGAAATACATCACGCTGCATTTCAAAAATCGTGGCTTTATCAGTTTCACGCATGCCTTCAAGTGCAAACCATGGAGAACCTGGATAGGCGCCCTTACCAAAGTTTTCACGCATTTTTTCAACAACTTTTAAATATTGTTGAACACCTTCAGGTGCATTGCGTTTAATAGAATCATCGAGCTTAACTAAACGATGAATACCATTTAAAAACTCACCTGATTTCTGCGCTTCAGAGGTCGAAAGATCATATTTACCCGCACCACCATGTGTATCTACATAGCGATAAGGTTTATCTTTTGCATTCAGTCGACTTAATAACTGAAGCAGCAAAACGTGCTTCATCACGTCGGCAAAGTTGCCTGCATGGAAATGGTGACGGTAATTCATGTTTCTTTAATTCCTGATATCAACGGACATTTTAGCATGAAAAATAGTTTCATTCCGATGCTATTCTTGCTCTAGAATACGTCACCTTTTTTTCCACAACTTTATGGATCGTATATGGAAACAGCCTTTCTCCCAAAGTCTTGGCCGGTTGATCAAATCCTCGATGATTTAGATCAACACGGGTTTAGTATTATTGATGATGCTTATCCTGCTGAATATATACATGCACTTGTTGAAGAATGTATGTCAAATTTAAATAAATTTAGGGATGCAGCCGTACAAAATGGGGTCATCAGTAAAATTAGAAGTGATCATATTTTATGGATTAACGACACATTAGATGTCGCACAAGAACACGTTCAAGCCTTAGAACATTTATCAGAACAATTTAATCGCGCATTTTTTTCTGGCATTCACGAAGTCGAAGCACATTTTGCCTGTTATAACGCAGGTGAATTTTATGCCCTGCATAAAGATAATCCTCAAGGTAAAAATGGACGTGTCATTTCAGCGGTTTATTATTTGCATGAACATTGGCAAGCCGACTGGGGCGGTGAATTGCGCTTACAAGATAAGAATGATGTTTGGCATATTTTAGAACCTAAACCGAATCGCATTGCTTTATTCCAAAGTGACCTGTTACACGAGGTACTCGAAGCCAAACATCAACGTTTATCGATTACGGCTTGGCTGCGTAATGACAACACGATGTGGTAATTCAAGATTCATCCTTTAAATCCCTTAAATTATCCTCATATATGAGTCATTCATAGATGAGGATGTACCCGATGCGTCAAAACAGTCAACAAATCATTCAGCGTATTGGCGAAACTGATCAATTATTTCTACAAGGCAACAGCCCTGAACTTGCCCTTGAGCGTGCTGACTTACGACTGCAATTGGTTGGCTTAAGCAAGAACCATCAAGAACAAGTATATTTTCTGCAAGAAGCCATTGTTCTGCTTGAACAAAGCCGGATTGAATTTGAAGAAATGCCGATAGAGCTATACATCAATCTGTCTGTGCATTTAGCCAAAGCTTATATGGTATTTTTTGAAATCACCCAAGAGCAGCGCTATGCCCTGATTACCCAGCAGATTATGAAACCGATGTCCAAAGCTGAGCATGGCGACATCTACTTCTACTTGGCCTATGCCTCTGCGGTAAAACAGGAACCTGCGTTAACCCGCCACTGGTTAAATAAATACTGCAAATCTCAAGAATTCAAACTCACAACTTTACTTGAGCATCCTGCATTTAATCCTTATCGCCAAGAAGACTGGTTTGCAGAATTACGCCAAAGCAAACTGCACTAAATAAAAAAACACCTCCGAAGAGGTGTTTTTTTATTTGTGGAGAAATGAAATCTATGCCGGCTGCAGCTTATATGCATCCATATGTAACTGTTGATTCAGCTCATCAATCCAAATAGCCCAATCATCATCTTGTACTAAATGACTGATTAGAAAATCACGCTGCGCTTTATTCCAAAACGGCGCATCATGTAAATTTTCACTTGCAGCAAGCTGATGCGTACGCACATATAACTCGATCGCTGCTGGACTGCTGGCTAACCCCAATTGAGAAAACAATAACGCTAAGGATGGTTTATTTTGATTGAGCATCTTGCCCTCCTTATCAACTAATCTGTCATTTATTATTTAATTAACTTATATGATGAAGCAAAAAAACCTAGCGTTAAAACTAGGTTTGTTGTTTCAAATTGTATTTAGATTTTGCATGATCCGGAAAGCTTATGTTCTGTATGCAATTGTTCATTTAAAATATCGACCACCATGGCCCAGTCATCATCTTTTTTCCAATGACTGATAATGAAGTCGCGCTGTGACTTCGTCCAAAATGGCGCTTCATGCAATGGAACATCCATGGTGATTTGATGCGTTTCGATAAATTGATCGATGCCTTCCGGACTTGCATCTAACCCCAATTGTTCAAAAAATAGTTCCAACGTTGGTTGTTGATCAAACATTGCCGTTCTCCTCAAGCCTATAACATTTCTCCCATCTTTATAGTTATCTGTTTATTTGACTTTGTCAGTTGCAACAGCATCTCAACGTGTTATTTTTTGTTCAAAACTTAAGCGTGGTATTTTTCGCAGGCCATAAAAAAAGCACCCCAAATGGAGTGCCTTTTTATAATTTAATTTATAAAATTAAATTATTTAACCATGTCAGCAACTGCTGCACGTTCTTCTTCAAGCTCGTTTAGAGTGAAGTTGATACGTTCACGGCTGAATTCGTCGATTTCAAGACCTTGAACGATTTTGTATTCGCCGTTTTCAGTTGTTACAGGGAAACCGAACATTACGCCTTCAGGGATACCATAAGAACCGTCAGAAGGAATACCCATAGTTACCCATTTGCCGTTTGTGCCAAGAGCCCAATCGCGCATATGGTCGATTGCAGCGTTTGCAGCAGAAGCAGCAGAAGAAAGACCACGCGCTTCGATGATCGCAGCACCACGTTTACCAACAGTTGGAAGGAATACGTCTTTGTTCCAAGCAGCATCGTTGATTTTGTCTTTTAAGCTTTCGCCATTTACATTTGCAAAACGGTAGTCAGCATACATTGTTGGAGAGTGGTTACCCCAAACTGTCATGTTTTCGATGTCAGAAACTGCAACACCCGCTTTTTGAGCAAGTTGAGTTAACGCACGGTTGTGGTCAAGACGTAACATTGCTGTGAAGTTTTTCGCTGGAAGATCTGGAGCAGATTTCATTGCAATGTAAGCGTTAGTGTTTGCAGGGTTACCTACAACAAGAACTTTAACGTCACGGCTAGCAACTTCGTTAAGAGCTTGGCCTTGACCGATGAAGATTTCACCGTTTACTTTAAGAAGGTCAGCACGTTCCATACCAGGACCACGTGGACGTGAACCTACAAGAAGAGCGTAGTCAGCATCTTTGAATGCAACTTTAGGATCATCAGTACCGATCATACCTTCTAAAAGAGGGAATGCGCAGTCATCAAGTTCCATCATTACGCCTTTAAGCGCTTGTTGAGCTTTCTCAACTGGAATTTCTAATAATTGAAGGATAACTGGTTGGTCTTTACCCAACATTTCACCGCTTGCGATACGGAATAATAAGCTATAACCGATTTGACCAGCTGCGCCAGTAACGGCAACACGAACTGCTTGCTTCATGTAATTATCTCCAATTGAGGAAGGTCATAATGATTAAATAGCTGTTCTATCTAATCTTAATAATCATAAACGGCAAAGATTGTACTCCAATCTTTTGACGCTTGCATGTAAAAGAGAATGCTTTTCAACAAAAGTATGATAGGAAATATAAATAAAATGCCGAAAAAAGCTTAGAAAGAACCTTTAATTATGAAAGTTGCAGGACAATTTCCGACGATAGTCGCAGGGCAACTTTTGTACTGACCATTGTTTTTATAGCAAATTTTAATCTCAGTCAGCAGGCTACCACCATGGGTTTGCATACAGTTAAATTCAATACTTTGTGATACCAATCCGCTGTTCATACGCAACATTTTATTACGCAAGACATTGGCTTGAATGGATTGGGTTTCTTGACTGGTCAATTCATCTGGAATTTTTAGCTTATCTGCATGATTAATAATGGTTCTGAAATACTGGCTGGCATTCATTGGCACACAGCCGCCGGTATTATGCCAAAGCGCCACGCGAGCATTTTCATCAGGCATAATCCGTGCAACCACTTTGGCTTGCAGCGGAGAAAGTTTAGCGGAACTATTGGTGGTGCAATCACGGGTAGAAGTTTCTGGATATAGACCCGTGATATTGAGTGAATACCCTTCCAGACATTTACGTTTTTTACTTTTTAATGGGTCATAAGCGCAAACAGCTGGCACCATTTGTACATCCATCACATAGCCATTAACCACGGGTGCTGCCGAAAGCACAGACACACCAAAGCCTGCACCAATGCCGATGAGCAGTGATGTCAGTATTCGATAAACAGGTCTAATGTTCAAGTTCGGCATTCATTATTTACCCATATTGCGCCTTAAAACAGGCGCGTTGCTTCAATGCTTATTGCGCATTCCGTAATGGAATCATTTGCATTCGTTTTTCAATCGATTGCGGCCCCTGACCCAATAAAAGGCCGTAATGGGTTGCATTGGTCATCACATGTTTTACATAGTCTCGAGTTTCCGTTAATGGAATCGATTCTGTATATTGGTCCGCTGCAATTGCTTGATATTCAGGCTGCCAGCGTCGAGCACGATTTGGACCCGCATTGTAGCCTGCAGTCGCTAATACTGGACTATTACTCAATTGACGTTGAATCATCGATAAATAGAAAGTGCCATAACGGATATTGGTATTCATATCCGTTAATGCAGCGGGGTTATAACTCTCCCCCATCTGACGAGCCACCAATTTTGCGGTGTCTGGCATAATTTGCATTAAACCACCGGCACCGACATGTGAACGTGCGCTAGTGACAAACCGACTTTCTTGACGCATCAAGCCATAAGCCCATGCAGGGTCAATCCCTGCATTACGACTATGACTCACCACATAATTTTGATGCGGCATAGCATAACGTAAAGCATAATTGTGCTGTTTAGTGGTTCGATCTGCCGCATAAATCGCCCGATCATACCACCCCATATCGGTTGCACGTTTAGCTGCGGCAAGAATCATGCCATCATCATGCTTTAAATAGGCTTGACGCACCGCCCAGTTCCATTCACGGTTAATATAGCTGTCAGATGCATTAATATTGCGCAATGCAAAGGCACGACGGAAGTGAATATCCTGACTGAGACGCTGCGCATCTTGTGACGAAGGCTGCACATTTGACGGAATATTGTTATAAGACTGACCAATTTTGTCACGTGCTAACAAATTATGGTAATCATCGCCAACGGCAAGCTTGCGATAAATTTCTTTAGCCGCACGTTTAGATGAGGCATCTCCACGTTGTTCAGAGGCACGTGCTAACCAATATTGCCAACGGTCTTCCTGCTTTTGCGAAACGCTCATCGCATCAATTGCACGAATGACACTTTCCCATGCGCCAAAACGAATGGCTTGTCGCGCATAAATCTCGGCTTCTTCTGCACTAAAAGGCAAGCCATAACTCAAATCAAGATAATTTAGAACTTCACGGTTGAAATTATTTTTCATTACCGTTGTACCACCGATATACCCGACACTACGGTATAGGGCTTTTTGTACATCGGCTGGTGTGCCTTCTGCTGCACGTTTCACCGAAGAAATCGCGCCATTTAAGTCGCTATCGGCCAAGCGACCCATCGCATAAATCAGATATGCATGATCTTCTGCCGTCGCTTTGGGTGCAGACCATAAATAATTCAGTGGATTGGCTTGAATGGTGTTGAGTTGCGATAAATTAATATTCACGCCAATGGTTTGCGCAGTCGCAATCGCTTGTCCTGACTGACCCGCTCTTAACTGTCCCCACATCCGTTGATGGCGGTCATCTTGAGTCATTAAAGGACTCGACAGCATCATACGGCCCAAGCCCGTACACGAGTCAGGTTGTGAGTTTGTGGTCAACCATACATCTTTAAATTCTGCGTAAACCAGAGGGTCGCCCGACTTTGCGCGGACTTGAGCCATGGCACATGTTTCAGCACGGTCAGCATTAGTCACATATTGCAAGACAGGCTGTGCTGTAGCGAAATCAGCTTGTTTGACTTTTTCTTCAATATAATCTGCGGCTAATTTTTCTGCCATTGCCGAGTTTGGATAGCGCTGTGCAAAATTAATAATGGCACTTGCAGGTTGTGAAGCCAAATTGTTATTCAGTAACCAATATTCTGGATAATAGCCCAAAACATCATTTTGCATGGATGATTGGTATTGTTGTAATAAACTAATATTGCCTGCATTCGCAGCACGTAAAGCATCGTTAAACTGCTCATCTGCGGCTTGGGCAAACGCAGAAATTCCGGAGAGCCCGACACTCAAAGCAAGTAATTTAGCGTAATTTTTCTGTTTAAAATTATGTTTTAACATCCACTTGCCTTCTTTCATGTCATTCTGCTCAGTTACAGCACATCGAACTTTGTTTAGGAATTAGTTTAATAATTCTAAACTCTGCATTGTGTTCTGTTATGTAACCTTATGATTAGCCAATATTAATTTTCAAACATTTTTGCTTCATAAATCAATATGGCAGAGTTGTAATTTTAGGCTGTAAGTTTCTAGTAAATTACTGCTAAAATATTGCCCATTCTTAAAATCCCCTTTTTGACCTCCGCAGCTGCACAATTCAATTGATTGAATTGTCTGTCAGCCACGTATGGTTATTGATTTTCATAAAATTCCTTTAGGAGCCTACATGACGGTTCAAACCTTCATCCCCAATAGTGCCCAAGCTGCCCCAGATAACACTGTTACCCAGCCACAGCACACCCCAGCTCAAGATGGAACAGTGAAAAAACTGTACATCGAAACGCAAGGGTGTCAGATGAATGAGTATGACAGTCAACGTATGGGCGACCTTTTAGGTGATTCTCACGGCTATGTGCTGACAAGCGATCCAAAAGAAGCGGATATTCTCCTGATGAATACCTGCTCTATCCGTGAAAAAGCACAAGAAAAAGTATTTTCTGAGTTAGGCCGCTGGCGCAAACTGAAAGAAAAGAATCCTGATCTTGTGATTGGTGTCGGTGGTTGTGTGGCATCTCAAGAAGGTGACAACATTCAAAAACGTGCGCCTTATGTCGATATGGTCTTTGGCCCACAAACTTTGCATCGTTTACCGCAAATGCTGGATCAACACACTGAACAAGTGGTTAAGCCGAAAAAAGAAAAAATTCAATTGGTGGATATTTCATTCCCTGACATTGAAAAATTCGACTTTTTGCCGGAACCGCGTGTAGAAGGTTTTAAAGCCTTTGTCTCGATTATGGAAGGCTGCTCAAAATACTGTTCTTTCTGTGTGGTTCCTTACACACGTGGAGAAGAGGTATCACGTCCACTGGATGATGTATTGGCTGAAATTGCAACTTTGGCTGAAAAAGGTGTCCGTGAAATCAGTCTTTTAGGTCAAAACGTTAATGGTTACCGTGGTGAAACCTTCGAAGGTAATATTTGCACCTTTGCAGACTTATTACGTTTAGTTGCTGAGATTCCAGGGATTGGTCGTATTCGTTACACCACATCGCACCCGCTTGAATTTAATGATGACTTGATTCAATGCTACCGTGACTTACCGCAAATGGTTTCTCACTTGCATCTACCAGTTCAAAGTGGTTCGAATGACGTGCTACAAGCCATGAAACGTAACCACACGATTGATGTATATATCGATAAAATTGCTAAATTACGTCAAGTTCGCCCTGATATGCATTTATCTAGTGACTTTATTATTGGCTTCCCGGGTGAGACTGACGAAAACTTCGAAGAAACTTATCAATTTATCCAAGATATGGACTTCGATCATTCATACAGTTTCATCTACTCAAAACGTCCGGGTACTCCTGCCTCAGAACTTGAAGACACAACCCCTGAAGATGTGAAAAAAGAACGTCTTGCAAAAGTTCAACAATGGATTAAACAATCCAGTATCGATAAAACTGATGCCATGCTGGGCACCATTCAGCGTGTCTTGATTGAGTCTGTTTCAGACAAAGATCCGAACTTGCTGATTGGTACTGCAGACAATACACGTTTGGTTAGCTTTATCGGTGATCCTGCATGGGTTGGGCGTTTTGCAGAGATTGAAGTGACCGATATTAAAACTTTGAAGTTTGTTTACGGTGAACTCTTGAATCTTGAGCCTGACGTGGCGTAATGTAAGCTTAATCGTCAGACCAATTTAAAGGAATTCTCTTGACTGCAGCGATTCGACGTACTGTAACTTTTGCTGGTATTCCACTTGACCGTTTACAAAGCATGCTCGGTGCCTATAACGGTCATCTCAAACAAATTGAACAACGTTTAGATGTCAAAATTTCTCATCGTGCAGATGCTTTTTTTGTCGATGGGGAAATCGATGCGGTAGAGAGAGCCGAAAGTCTCCTTCACCGTCTTTATGAGGAGTCCGAAACCAATCCACAGATTAGTGCGGACATTTTACACATGATGATTCAAGGCAGTCAGACTGACCGCGAAATTCAGGAAGATTTTTCTGAAAATGAGCATACCGGTTTAGACAATGTTTATCTACAAACCCGTAAAGGTCGGATCAATCCACGTGGTGCCAATCAAAAACGCTATGTACAGCGTATTTTACAAAGCGATATTTCATTTGGTATCGGCCCAGCGGGTACAGGTAAAACTTATCTCGCGGTCGCCGCTGCTGTAGATATGCTAGAACGTAACGAAATTCAACGCATTTTATTGGTTCGCCCTGCGGTTGAAGCCGGTGAAAAATTGGGTTTTTTACCCGGTGATTTGAGCCAAAAAATTGACCCTTACTTACGTCCGCTATACGACGCTTTGTATGAAATGCTCGGTTTTGAAAAAGTCGCTAAACTAATTGAACGTCAAGTGATTGAAGTTGCACCACTGGCCTACATGCGTGGTCGTACCTTAAATCATTCTTTTGTGATTTTAGATGAAGCACAGAACACTACACCTGAACAGATGAAAATGTTCCTCACCCGTTTGGGTTTTGGTTCTCGTGCGGTAATCACGGGTGACATTACACAGGTCGATTTACCTCGTGGTCAACAATCTGGTTTGGCACATGCCTTACGCGTGATTGAAAAAATCAAAGAAATTCATATTACTCGCTTTCACTCTCGTGACGTGGTACGTCATCAATTGGTTCAAAAAATTGTTGAAGCCTATGAGGGATGGGACAGCGAACAACATCGCCTCACGGCTGAACAACGTGCAGAACGTAAAGCACGTCAGGAAGCCTTGGTGGCGGACAATGATGCTAAAGCTGATGGGCAGCATCAAGACGAAAACATTTAAGGATTCATTTTGAAACTTAATCTCTCCTTGCAGCAAAATTTTCAGTCACCTGAATTGGTGGTGAAACGTGCGCATATCAAAAAAGTCGTGGAAACGGCTTTACGTCATATCGATACACAAAGTGATTGTGAGATCGGTATTGCATGTGTGGACAATGACGAAAGCCACAAATTGAACTTGGAATATCGTGGTAAAGACAAACCGACCAATGTGTTGTCTTTTCCAAGCGACCTCCCCGATGAAATGGCAGCAGTTTTAGACTCATTTCCGATTGGCGACTTGGTGATTTGTATTCCTGTGGTTCTTCGTGAAGCACAAGAACAAAGCAAAGCACCCCTGACCCACTTTACGCATATGCTGGTACACGGTACGTTGCACCTCATGGGCTATGACCATGAAACCTCTAATGAAGATGCTGAAGAAATGGAAGCTTTGGAGATCGAGATTTTAGCCAAATTGGGGTTTGATAACCCTTATCTGGAAAGAGATTAAGAACCCAAAAAGCGAGCTACGGCTCGCTTTTTTTATCGTCATAAAAACCAAGGAAGGAAAGATATGCAATATGTCGTGATTTTTAAAGCACGCATTCATACACTTGATGAACTGTATTTTTCGACTGCACAGCAGCTTAGAGACAAAGCCTTGACACACTTTAACTGTCAACATTTTGAAGCGCTAACAGAGGCTGAGCATGAAATCGCCCTTTCCTACTGGAATACCTTAGAAGACATTCGAGCTTGGCAGCAAGATGCACAACATCTGGTGGCGCAGCAATTGGGGAAAAACCAATGGTATGCAAGTTTTAGCGTCGAAATCTGCGAAGTTTTGCGACGCTATCACAACTGAATTTTAACGAACCTCAAACTCTGCTTCTGCAGGATCGAAGCGCCAAGTCCGCACAATACGAAGTTCTGAGATGTCTTTCATTTTGGCATCAAACAAACCAAAAGGTGCCGCCTTACGCACAGAGGTTTTTGCTGCTTCGTCCAATAAGCTTGAACCTGAACTTTCGATCAAACGAATGGCACGAATCCCGCCATTACTGTTCAAAATAACCATTAAGCGTACTTCACCTCGTAGCTGCTGCTGTTTTGCCGCTTCAGGATAGTAACGGTTACCGTAAAACTCGACTTTTTCACGAAACTTTTCCATATAGGCCGCAGAAACATCTTGCTTGGCTTGAATACCATCTATGGTTTTAATTTTTTGCTGACGGCTAAAGTTTTGCTGACGTTGTAAATATTGAGCTTCGATACTCGCCACCATCGCAGCCTTGGCCTGAAACTGACTATTCAACTCCTCAACAGCTTTTTTGCGACTGTTTTCTTCCGCTTGTTTTTGCCAACTCAAAGTTGTCATCAACACTTTATCTTCAAAACTGAGCTCTTTTTTTTGTTGCAGTTGCTCTAAAGCTTCACTTTTTTGCTCACCGGCTTTTTGTTCGATCATCGGTGCAGGCATGTCACTCGACATCCGATGTGACTCACGGAATGTCCCCGAGCCCTGCTGATCGGCTTGCGCTAAAAAGTCCGCATGTTCAATTTTTTCCGTCGTAGGACGTAAAGAAACTGCAATTTCTTTGGTGTTATAGTCAGCCTCTTGGGGAATGGTAAATTGCATGGTTAAAAATGCCAAATGCAACACCGCAGCAAACGCCAACGCAGTTGCAAATATGGGATCTTTCCACCACTCTTTCATCAAGGGCATGAACGTTATTTTTTTCAGCATCTCATTAAACCGACAATTTGCCGCATTCCCCAAACTGCTTAAAACAGTATAAAATAAAACTCGTATTCATTTTTTGATGAAAACGAGAAATCCATCAACACATCGATAATGCACAATTAAAATCATGAAAATGGTGCAATTTATTTTGCTAAACTGCAAGATCAAAACCTTGTGTTTTTATAGAAATCGACAAGATACACATCGTCAAAAAACATAATTTGTCAGGATGCACTTCTTATGCAAACGCTAGTTTCCAATATCGCTAAACGTATACGTCAAGTGTACCAAAAAGCTGAAGGATTTATTGAAGATGAGCGTGAATTCCCAATGTCTCAAGTGTTTTTAAATGCGACGTTTCAGCGCTTTGTGACCGATAATGTGAAAATGCTCAAAGACTTGCATGCTGACCTTCATGACGACTGGCTCAGACTGTATGCCACACTCGATTATAATGGACTCCTTATTACACTTTCCGTGGACCTTAAATTGGTGCAAATGGAGCTGAATAAAAATACCCAATTGATCGTGTTTGAACAAATCAGTGATACTCAAGTCATTGAAGCCAAATATCCAAATGTGTTTTATAAAGTCGGTGTTCGTGTGGCTTTATGGTTCTACCAAAAAGTACTCAACCAAGATCCATTGGGTATGATTTTGGAAAAGCTCAATGTGATCAAAGTTAAAGATGATTTACTGTATTTAGACCTGAATCGCTGGCTCGGTAAAAGTCGATCGATTATCGACACACTGGGCAAAGTCCATGTCAACCATGCTGTTTTACGTGAGGCCGAATTGGTGGTGATTGGTAATGTTAATTTAACCGCATTGTTCACCAAGATGTCGCAAGAACGGATAGAAGACTGGGATGATTCAAATTTAAAAGACGATGAAGTCACGCCTATAAAGCAAAAGGAAAGCTAGACTTATCCTGTACTTAGATATCTTGAGCCTATAAAACGCTACACAACATATACATTAGGCACGGATTTGCGACGAGATTCTCCACAATCCAGCCGCATAATAAATATATCAGGTGGTTTAGCCCACCACACTTCTATTGAATAGGAAAACCATACTTATGGCACATTCAGTTTTGAAAAATTTAGGTCTTGTTGCTGGGGTATCGACTACACTGCTTTTGACTGGTTTCTCAAGTCAGTCATTTGCCATGAGTCCATTCCAAGCCAACTACCAATTTAACTACAACGGCAAAAACTTGGGTTCTGCAACACGTACCCTAAAACAATCTGGGAATAACTGGACTTATGTTTTCGCAGCAAAAGCTGGTGCGATGGCATCCGCAACTGAAACCAGTCGTTTTAGTTTAAATGGCAGCCAAATTCACTCGAACAGCTTTAGCCGCAGCAGCAAAATTTTGGTGCACAACAACACCATGAATATTAATTTTAATGCTGGCGCAAAAACCATTAATACCAAAAAAGATGATAAAGCGCGTTCATTTGCGTGGAAATCAGGTGTGTTAGATGAACTCAATGCTGAATTGCAAATTCGTGAAGATTTAAAAAATGGTGGTTTGAAATCGAATTACTACATTGCCGATGCCAAAGAGGTTGAAGCTCGTAAGTTCGTGAAACAAGGCACTGAAAAAGTGAAAACCACTTATGGAACTTTTGACACCGTGAAAGTCGTGATGCGTCATGACAAACCAGGCCGTCAAACGACTTTCTGGTTAGCGCCAAAACTAGATTATCTACCTGTCAAAGTTTCCCACCAAGACAATAAAACCTCTTACGGTTTATTGTTAACGGGCTATAAAGGTGCAACAAATTAATTGATTTGATCAATTTCGCTTGCATTTTTCACGGTGCTTTTTAAAATACGCTTTTGCTTTAAAAAGCACCTGCCCCTCGAGGATTCTCCCGTGCACGCTCTGGAACAGAAAATCTTAGCTGAAGGTATCGTTCTCTCTGAAGAAGTTCTGAAAGTCGATTCTTTCCTGAACCACCAAATTGACCCTGTGATGATGCAGCAAATTGGTCAAGAATTTGCCCGTCTTTTTAAAGATGCTGGCATCACAAAAATCATTACGATTGAAGCATCAGGTATTGCACCTGCAGTAATGGCTGGTCTTGAACTTGGTGTTCCTGTGATTTTTGCACGTAAATATCAATCTTTAACCTTAAAAGATGATTTGTATCGCTCAAAAGTGTTTTCTTTCACCAAACAAACTGAAAGCACGATCGCGATTTCTAAAAAGCACATCAATGCTGAAGATAAAGTTTTAGTGATTGATGACTTTTTGGCCAATGGTCAAGCGGCTTTAGGTCTTGCAGATCTTATTCATCAAGCAAGTGCTGAAGTATTGGGTATCGGTATCGTGATTGAAAAATCATTCCAACCTGGTCGTGATATTTTGCTTGAAAAAGGCTATCGCGTTGAATCATTGGCACGTGTGAAATCACTGGCGAATGGTACAGTTGAATTTGTTCGTGACTAAGTTTGCGTTCAAAAGAAAAAAGAACACATCAGGTGTTCTTTTTTTTGCTAAAAATTTGCCATTAAGGTGACATAAAGCGCACTTTTTAACGCCTTAGTTACAAGCAGACAAAACATTTGTGTGCAAAAATCGATAAAATTCAGGAAAATCGTTGCATTTGATCGAATGGGTCAACTACTCATCTGTCAAATTACATTATGCTGCACCATAAATTCGGCCATTTATTTTTTAAGGCTATGGAAAGTTATGAATACAGAAGAGCAAAACATGGAAACGACAGTTAAATGTCCAAAATGTGGATCAACCCATATTGAAAAGCGTAACCATGAACAAAACTTACAAAAAATTGGTGGGGTCTTACTCAGTGGTGCAGGAACTGCTGCAGGGACTGTCGGTGGTGCGGCATCTGGCGCATCTATTGGTGCTGCGATTGGTGGCGTGACTGCTGGCCCACTTGGCGTGATTATGGGCGGAACCATCGGGACTTTTGTTGGTGCAATTAGCGTCGGTATCACAGGCGGTTTTCTCGGACACCGTTTTGGTAAAAAAGCCGGCGTGATCGTCGATCAAAATATTTTTCTCGACTACCAATGTTTAGATTGCAAACAGCGCTTTGAAGTTGAGCAACAGCCTGAAGACGCTGCAAAGACTTCGGATCAAGACTAATTTCGATATTAAAAAAGAGCGCATCAGCGCTCTTTTTTAATAGGTTATTGTTTTTCTAATATGTATTTCTAGTCTATTGAAATGCTATTCGAAAACCATGGCGAATCAATTATTTTGAAACATCAGTTAAAGATTTTGAGTCCACTTTAACTTGATCTTGTTTCACTAAAAATTCTTTTTCTTCGGCTTTTTCTCTTGCGGGAAATCCATACTGTATAAAACTGGCATTGCCGTACACAAGGAAGATGCAGCCAATGCGGAACACAGGAAAATCATTCGAAAATTAATAGACATCCCCCCCCCAAAGAAGAAATTTAAATACAAATCATGTAATCAAAAAATAAAAATAACGCGCCCAAAGAGACAGCAAAAATCGACTCAAGGCCATCACTGAGCAGGCTGTATTTAAAAACTTTCAATATATTGTTGATATCATTTATTTTTAATATTTCAGGAATAGTTCGACAGATTTATTTTTATATTTTGGGCGGTATACAACGTCATAAATAAAAAGACGTCACACGTAAATAAAGCAAGAAAAGTGCAATATTTAAGCCTTTTCTTGCCCGTTCGCTACAAAGTTAGCGCAACTTCCTAGAGCAAGTAAGTATCAAATCAACTTTTTGACGACTTCGCCTAGGCGTTTACCCAGCTCTTCACACAAATTACGCTCATCTTGACTCAATGACTGATCATGGCGTGGACCACTGACATGGCTTGCACCATAAGGTGTACCACCCGTTTTGGTATTCGATAATGCCGGATGGGCATTACTTAAACCCATAACCATCATTCCGTGATGAAACAAAGGCGGCAGCATGGTCAGCAAAGTACTTTCCTGTCCCCCATGCATTGAACCTGAACTGGTAAACACACAGGCAGGTTTGCCATGTAATGCGCCATTGAGCCAAAGCGCTGTGGTTTGATCCCAGAAATATTTCATTTCCGACGCCATATTACCAAAACGTGTTGGCGAACCAAGGGCTAAACCTGAGCAATGCGCTAAGTCATCTAAGCTACAGTAAATATCGCCTTCGGCAGGAATACTGGGCTGCACGTCAGTCACCACAGTAGATAAATTTGGAACGGTTCGTATTTTTACTGCCATTCCAGACGCTTCAATTCCATTGGCAATTAAATGTGCCATCTCACGTGTTGAACCATATTTGCTGTAATACAACACCAGTACATAAGCTTGCGTCATTTTTATAAATTCAATGAAAAAAGAAAACTATACGGTATTTTTCCTATTTTTTGGTTAAGCTAAGTGATGAAAATTGCATAAACATGACTAAAATAACTCGAGACTTGAACGAATGATCGAAGCATTTTTAAAAAAACTTCCCTTTTACGACAAGAAATGGTTTCAGTTTGTTTTATTTGTCATTCGACGTTTTGAAGCCGATCGCTGCCGTGAACAAGCAGGATCATTAACCTATACCACCTTGTTTGCAGTGGTACCCATGTTGACCGTATTCTTGGTCATCATCTCCTCAATTAAAGCTTTAGAACCTGCTCGTCAACAGCTTCAACAATTGATTTATAGTAATTTCCTACCGAAAACGACAATTGCTTTTGATAAAGCACTGAATGCATTCACCGATAAATCCAGTAACCTGACTGTTATTGGTGTACTATTTTTATTCATTACCACAGTTATGATGCTGACCAGCATTGAGACAGTATTTAACCGAATTTGGCGGGTGCGTGAGACACGTGGCGGCATTATTGGCTTTATGCGCTATTGGACTATTATCTCATTAGGCCCAATCTTACTGGGTAGCGCATTTGTTGTGTCATCTACCTTGGCCTCTATGAATGTCCTCAGCAATAATTTTGCCGGCTATGAACTGGATGGAGCTTTTCTACTGTGGATCTTGTCTTTTTCATTGACCATTTTAGGTTTTTTCATTCTGTATTGGACGATTCCCAACCGTAGTGTGCCAATCAAGGCAGCGCTAATCGCAGGTGTCTTTAGTGCCGTGGTATTTGAATTACTCAAAAACCTCTTTGGTTTTGTCATGTCAAATTTCACCAGTTATCAAATCGTTTACGGTGCTTTTGCTGCAGTGCCAATTTTCCTGCTTTGGATATTCCTTTCATGGAATATCGTGCTGATAGGGGTAGAAATTAGTTATGCACTGACAGCTTTCAATTCGGGCAACGACCAAAAACGTCATCCTGTTATTATGTTGATGGATTTGCTTGAATTATTTTATATAAAGCAAAAACTCGGTCAGAGCGTGACAGAAAAAGAAGCGCTTGAGGTTTTAGGGCGTGATGAAATCGGCCGCCTGCCAAGCTATATTTTATTGTTTGAAGAGCAACACCTGATTAAACGTACAGATGATGATCATTATGTTTTAGTTCGTAATTTAACCCAAGTGGACTTTTGGAGTTTTTACAGTAAGCTGCCCTATCCGCTCCCTAAACGGCAAGATTTAGGTCGCGTCGATCCAGATGATGTTTGGATGGAAAAAATTGGGCCGCAACTGGTCGAATCGGATGATTATCTCGCGGCCAAACTCTCGATTCCACTTGCGACTATTTTTGAAGAAAAATAAGCGTAAATAAAAAAAGGAGAGCCGTAGCTCTCCTTTTTTATTTACTGATGTTACTCACGTAAAAGTAATTTCGCATTTTTAAAATGCTTTTTAAGTCTATTCGACGGAGTCTTACATCTAGGAATTGAATAAAGGGATTAGCCTTCGGCTGGAGGTACTTTTGTTTTGGCAAAATGAGAAGCGAAGCTTCGCAAGGAAACCATCTTGCGGTGCAATGCACCTCACCGACAAAACTCGTTCACTAGCGTCTACGCATTCAAAGTATCGCAAAAAACATTTTTGAATAGATGTAATCCTGTCTCAAATACTTGCGGATGACGTTGCCGCGTATCGTTCTTTTATTTGAAGCAAATTGCGCTTCTAATGTTACTGCGTAACATCAGTTATTTATACACGGCGTTAGATAGCAGTACGCTGACGCCCCATCAGTTTAGCCAACCACTGATGCAAAGTTACCGTCATCACCCCGACCATTACTAAGGCCGTCCCCAAGATAAAGTTCAATTCAATCGTTTCGTTTAAGATCAATACGCCAAAGACTAGACCAAAGATTGGAGTAAGGAATGAAAAAACGCCCAGACCATTGGCCAGATATTTACTTAACAGCCAAAACCACAACATCAGGCTGAAAAATGAAATAATGAGCACATGAAAAATCATGCTGCTGATGGACAGCACCGTCCAATGTACAGTCATTTGTCCTGTCAGCCATGCTACGGGTAATAAAAACACGCAACCACCGACTAACTGATAAAACAGCGTCTGAGTTGGAGGTGCATCAGAGAGTTTGGTGAGTCTTAATGAAATGGTGGTCAAGGCCCACATCACCCCTGCAAGTAATGCCATCGCATCACCCAACAGGGCTTGAGTGTTGACTGTAGTGCTACTTTCACGTCCCATGAACGACAGGACAATACCTGAAAAGGCAATAAAAATACCGACCCACTGGATCGCTGTAAGCTTTTCTTCAGGCAACTTCCAATGTAAACCTAATGCCACGAATATCGGTGCGGTATAGAGCAAGACAACAGTATGTGATGCAGAGGTATAGCGCAGGGATTCTGCCACTAAAATAAATTCAGCTGAAAATAAAAACGCCAACCAGATACCCGGTAGCAAGTATTCGCGTGTATATAAATGTGTTCCCGGCTTGAGACGAATCAGTGGAAAGACCAACAGCGCAGCCAAACCCGATCGAATGGCAATTTGCATGATCGGCGCAATATCAACCGCGGCCAATTTCAAAATGACCTGTTGAATCCCTAAAATCATGCACAAAATAATCATCAGACCAGAAGCTTTTGCATCTAGCGCCTTACGCTGTTCCACACTATTTACTCAACAATACGACAAGCAACACTATAGAACTGTCAGAAATAAAATATATACTTCAAAATAGACAAGTGATCTTCTTATTCAGGCAAAATTTCTCATGCGTCATAAAGCTCGTGCAGATCATACGCAGTTCCAACAACTTCCCACCAACGATGAAATTCAAGCAGCGCTCTGGATCAGTTTTCGTGACGATCCTGCATTATCTGTTTATCCCGTTCATGGGCATGCTTGGGGCGAGTTTGTCTATGCCTTTAATGGCGTGATGGAAGTGAATATCAATCAAATTGACTATATTACCCCACCACCTTATGGCATTTGGCTTCCTCCACATTTAGAACACAGTGGTTTAAATCGTACTGCGGTTTCACATGGAACCTTATATGTACATGAATCTCTATGCACCCACTTACCGAAACAACCAGGGATTTTACTCAGCTCGCCCTTAGTCACCTCGATCTTCAGCCATTTGCGTCTGTTGCACCAACAAGCCGACCTCATGGAAAATACGGCCGAATATCAACGCTTACTCCATGTGATCTTAGATCAACTGCATCAAGCCAAACTGGTCAGTAGTTATTTACCGCATTCGGATCACCCTGCCCTCAAACAGCTGCTTGATTATTTACATCAATATCCTGCAGATCAGAGCGCGCTTGAGCAATTGGCAAAGCGGATAAATATGACGGAACGTACTCTGGCGCGTTATTGTCAAAAAGAACTTGGGATGTCCCTGCATGAATGGCGACAACGTCTCAAAGTCATGAAAGCCATGTCCATGCTCAACGCAGGCCAAACCATCGAAAATATTGCCTTAGAACTTGGCTATGCCAATGCCTCAGCGTTTATAAATATGTTTAAAAAATGGATGCTTTGCACCCCAGATCAGTTTAGAAAATCTGCCTTAAAGCCCTAAATGTGTTTAAATTTAGCTATAAGTATCTCTATAAAGTGATTCAACAATCCGTTAAGATCAAAAAATCTAGGAAAAATGATAATAATTCCATTTCAAATGAATAAAAAAACCATTTTAGCGCTGTGTTTATCTGCCTTATTTTTAATGGCTTGTAGTTCCAAAGAACAGCGTGAATTTAAATCTGCACTCAAAACCGCTCAAACGGGCGATGTGACCGCACAAATGAAAGTGGGTGATTTATACCTCAGTGGAACGGGCACAGAACAAAATATCGAACAAAGTGTACATTGGTACAAAGCTGCTGCGGATCAAGGCACTACGGACGCATTCGCATGGTTGATGACTCAAGCCTACCAAGGAAACCCGCATGCAGATCAAGTGATTCGAAAGATGCAGCAAGATGGCAATATTTTCCTTGCACACTGGGTGCTAGACCTTGCAAAAAAGACTCATGATCCTGCTGCTGAATATACCGTTGGTTGGATGTACGACACGGGAAAAGGCTTAATTCAAGATAAGCACCAAGCGCAAATTTGGTATGAAAAAGCTGCCAAACAAAAGAATGTCGAAGCGATCAAAGTCTTGGGAAATCAACATTATTTTTCTGAACATTCTTCGTCTACACCCGACAAAACAGCTGAATATTTAAGCTATGCCGCAGAACAAGGGCAAGATGCTGACGCGGCGATGAAAATGGCACATTATTATCATTATGATATTCGAGATGGTGAAAAAGCGCAACAATGGTATGCCAAAGCAGGTGCATTGGGAGACACCGACTCACAGCATATGGCCGAGACCTATGAAGCATGGAAAGATACTGGTCCTTTACAACCGAATGAGCCACCGCCATCAAGCAGTACCGAATAGATCAATCAAAAAAGGCTGCATTAAGCAGCCTTTTATTTATATTTAGCCCACAGATTATTTGACAAAGGTTGTCCAGATATAATCCAGATTTTTTCCTTTTAGGGTCATTTTCAACTGCTCACCTGACTGTAGTGCCGCGACACCTGCAGGCGTACCTGTCATGACCACATCACCCGCTTCAAGACTAAACACTTGGCTAATATCGGCCAGTAATGTACCCACATCAAAAATCAGCAATGCAGTATCACCGTTCTGACGCAGTTCATCATTGACATGCAAGGTGTAATGCACATCTTTCCAATCTTGAACCACCTCTTGGACATCGACCCAATCTGCAAGGATGCAAGAACCATCATAAGCTTTGGCACGTTCCCACGGCTGACCTTTTTTCTTTAAGTCATCTTGTAGATCACGCAAGGTCAGGTCTAGCCCCAAAGTCACAGCTCCGACTGCTTCTAAGGCTTTGCGTGGATCAGTTTCAGCCGATAAAGGTCGATCAATACGTAAACTTAATTCGCATTCATAGTGACAACTGCCCCATGCAGGATTCCATGTGATGCCTTGCTCTAATGCGGTTAATGCACTTGGCGGCTTCATAAAAAGCACAGGACGGTCAGGAATTGCATTGCCTAATTCTTTGGCATGATCTGCATAACTACGACCGACGCAAACAATTTTAGATGGACGTGACTGCATACTACTCCCTCTTTTGTTATGAATAGATTGTCTTAGTGCTGAAAAGTATTGCTAAAAATCGCTTGGTCCGCAGTATCTTTAAATGCACTTTTCGGCACAATAATCACGGTTTTATTTTTCAGCTCAAGCATATAGGTCAATTTGCCTTCAGCAAAATTGGCCACTTCAGCATAATGGAAGATATTCTTACGACCATTGGCATGAATTTCTGCATAGTCTTGAAACAAATCAATACCTTGTTCACTTTTTCCTAATTGGTATTTTACAAACTGGCGTTTAAACATCATCGGTAAAAACCAATAACGCATGATGCCTTGAAGAAGTAAAAAGAAAGCACCCAGCCCAACATAGTAGGCACCGACACCATTTACACCTAAGTAAAAACCCCAGATGATAATCCCAAGGCTAATGGCTGGCGTTAAAAAACGCGTAAATTGCTTTTTGCCAAAAGTAGCTAGTGCAAAACCATCCTGTGATTCTTCTAGATTTAAAAAATAGCGCAGCGATAATGCAGGTAGATTTTCAGACATAAGCGTATGAATATTTAAAAATGAATTGCGCTAAATACTACACCACAATTCAAACTTGCTTCATGCTTTTTAATGGTCGGTTGTAACACATCACTACTTCCTTTCCCTCTAGAAATACGTTAAAAACAGCAACAAATAAAAGATTGCATACGCAGGATGTGACATGCAGATAACAAAAATAATCATGGTGCTGGTGTTTCTGAGTGGACTGAGTGTATCGACCAGTTGGGCCAAATTCGTTCAATGGCAACCCCAGATCCCTAGTAGTTTGGACTTATTTAATGGCAATGCCAAAGCCTTGGCAAATCTTGCCGGTGATCACATCGTGATTTTTGCACATCCTTCACAGCAAATTAGTCTACCCACGATGAAAGCAGGACAAAAAGTCGTTGGTAAATTTCAAAGTGCCGCGGTGGTTGTCCCAACCAACAGTAAAAATGTCGCCAGATTACTCAGTAATTATCCAAACTACGCCGGCTTATTTCCCACGCTAAAATCTGCTGAGGTTTTGCAACAGCAAGGTTCAACCAGCCAAGTTGAATATCGCATCCATATCCCGACGCCGATTCCGGTTTTAAACTTTAAAGAAACTGTGGTGATGCAGCACCAAATTCAGCACAACAGCATTAATAGTTTGGTTCTAGAAGCACCAGTGCCCTTTGGTGCAGGGAAAATTGAATGGTTTGAGATTGATGCACAACACACCTTGATTAGTGTGACCCAATGGGGCGATTTAAATCAGCCCAAAGGTTTTTTGTTTAGCAAAATATTAAATGCCTTACCCGATGCCAAATTAGGGATTCCTGCGGGAACCAATGGTTTTTTACTCGAATCATTACAGCGCCGATTTAAAGCCTTTAGTAGTGAAACTCTCGCTGCAAATCAATTGCCTGAACTCAAATTGAATGCCTCTCAACTCGACAAAATCACCCAATTAAGTCAAAGCTCGAAAGAACCTGTGTCCTTTATTTTGACAGCGCAGCGCGTTCCCTTTGGGCAAAATTATGAATTGATGCGCTTTAGCACCAGTTTTCAATATTATGCACAAGAGCCTTCGAGCTTACAGCGCTGGATTAATGTGTCTTCGTTCAAGCACTTATTTCCAAGACAAGTCAAACATATGCAAGTGCAGAAAATTAATCCGCACCTCATGGATGCCGACTATAAAATTTCGGTGGGTTTAGGTGTGATCAATATTCCCTTTGATTTTAAGATGCGTTTTAACTATCCCGACTTACTGCAAAATCAATATACCGCAACAGGTGGGGACTTAAAGTTTGTCCGAGGTGCAATGCATATTCGCCCCTTACAACAAGGGTCGTTATTACAATTGACCAGTGCGGTGAAGATTGATGACAAAGCACCGTTTTTACTTCGTGCTATGCGCAGTATGCCGTATCACGACATGTTACCGGCTTTAGGCGGAAATACGGTCTTTGCACTCAAAGTTAAACAAAAGCTAAGTTAGAACCTTGATTGATGAACTGAATTTATTGTTTTTAGCTATATTTCAGACACAAAAAAACCGCAACATGTGCGGTTTTTCAATCTTGATCAAGTTGGTGCGCTCAGAGAGATTCGAACTCCCGACCCCTTAGTTCGTAGCCAAGTGCTCTATCCAGCTGAGCTATGAGCGCGACGTCTTGATGAGGCTCATTATACGTGATTTTTATTTTTTGTTAAGAGCTTTTTCATATAAATTTAACCAAACGCACAGCAAATAAACAATTGCCCTTTAAACACGCTAAAAATCAGCCAAATTTACTTTTTAAAGGGCTTTTGCATCACAAGTTTGGAATCTAAAGTTAGCTGTACTCACTTATAAATGCTCAAGATAGATAACAAGTATATCGCCATCATTGAATCACGGCTTTAAATGAGTCAACTTTTCCTTGCCTTAGATTTAAAAAATTGCATCACCATGAACATCTGAAAAAAAAAGGTTATCTATGGAAGAAAGCAAAATCAAATTTACTGATGGGTCGTCTTATGAAAAAGAACGCTTTATACAATCCAAGCAAAAGACAAAAGACAAAAGACAAAAGACAAAAGACAAAAGACAAAAGACAGCTATATCAAAGCGATAAATCACAAGCACAAAAAAACCGCAACATGTGCGGTAATTTGTTCAAGTTGGTGCGCTCAGAGAGATTCGAACTCCCGACCCCTTAGTTCGTAGCCAAGTGCTCTATCCAGCTGAGCTATGAGCGCGTAACTTGTGTCGTCTTAAAAGACTACGTTTTCAGATTTACTTATTGGTGCGCTCAGAGAGATTCGAACTCCCGACCCCTTAGTTCGTAGCCAAGTGCTCTATCCAGCTGAGCTATGAGCGCGACATAAGTAAATCGTGGCGGTGAGAGAGGGATTCGAACCCTCGATACAGTTGCCCGTATGCATCCTTAGCAGGGATGTGGTTTCAGCCACTCACCCATCTCACCGTAACGTGCCGCCATAATACAAAGATCATGATACGACTGCAAGCACAGTCGTTATATTTTTTTCATTTTTTTACTCAATTAGATATTTTTTAAACGATTTTCAAAAAATTAGTGCAAAATTAGTTCAGCACGC
Organism: Acinetobacter sp. YH12097; assembly: GCF_013419225.1. Lineage (NCBI taxonomy): Bacteria > Pseudomonadati > Pseudomonadota > Gammaproteobacteria > Moraxellales > Moraxellaceae > Acinetobacter > Acinetobacter sp. YH12097. Next base: position 26,737 of record NZ_VPAN01000007.1, read on the forward strand.
GCTGCTATCCCCTACTTTTCAGCTTTAAACATTATAAAATATCGGCATAAAACACTTTATTGCAATCAATTGCGTGCAGTATCTGCTTGCATGACTTATGCTAATCCTAATCTTCTGATTTGAAGCCAAATACATATGAAAAACTGGGTCGACCCTGAAGCAAAAGCTGAAGCCGAACGTTATGACAATCCAATTCCAAGCCGTACTCTGATTCAAGAGACGATTGAACAACTGAAAACTGCAATGTCGCATGCCGATCTTGTAGAACATTTTGAAATTGCCGATCAAAAAAGTATTGATGCACTGAGTCATCGTCTGATTGCGATGGTTCGAGATGGTCAGTTGATGAAAGATGGATTTAAGTTCCAGCTTGCAGCTGAGCAACCGACTCATGAAGCAACGGTTTATATCAACTCAAAAGGTTTAGGCACAGCCAATATTAGTGGTGAAGATGACCTTTTACTTCCTGAACGTGAGTTGCGTCAGGTGTTTAATGGTGACCGTGTTAAAGTCCGCCAAACGTCGGTAGACCGTAAAGGCAAGGCATGGGGCTTTATTACTGAAGTTCTACAGCATCGTGTCAAAGAAATTATTGGTAAAGTGTCTGAGTATGAAGGTGAATATTTTATTCAGCCGGCAAATCCCAATGCACACCAACCGATTACTTTAGAAAAAGAATTAATCGAGCATGCCAAAGTCAAACTCGGCGACTCTGTGCGTATTGCGATTGACAGCTACCCAACCAAAGAAGAATTTGCGACAGGCCATATTGTTCAGTCGATGGCTGATAAAGCAGACACTGAAATTATTATTCCGCAAACCATTTTAGAGTTTGGTTTACCTTACGAATTCCCTGAAGCGGTACAACAAGAAGCTGACAGCTTTAAAGAACCCTCAGAACAAGACCGTGAAGGTCGTGTCGATTTACGTGATTTAGCGCTTGTCACCATTGATGGTGAAGATGCCCGCGACTTCGATGATGCCGTGTATGCGGAAAAACGTCCAGGTGGTGGTTATCGTGTTGTGGTGGCAATTGCCGATGTCAGCCATTATGTACGTCCGGGTAAACCACTCGATGACGAAGCTCAAGAGCGCGGTACATCGGTGTACTTCCCTCATTTTGTATTGCCGATGTTGCCTGAAGCGCTGTCGAATGGTTTATGTTCTTTGAACCCACACCTAGACCGCTTATGTATGGTCTGTGATTTAAACTTATCTCGCGCGGGTCGTGTTACCAAGTTTGAATTCTATCCGGGTGTGATGCATTCAAAAGCTCGTTTGACCTATACCCAAGTTGCCGAATATTTTGAGGGTAATAGTCAAGCCATTCCTGAAGACCGTGATGTGCGTAAATCGGTCAATACCCTATTCCAATTGTATCAAGTGTTGAAAGGCTTACGTGCTGAACGCCACGCGATGGAATTTGAAACCGTTGAAACTTATATGACTTTTGATGAGCTTGGCGGTATTAATGAAATCTTACCGCGTAGCCGTAATGATGCACATAAGTTAATTGAAGAATGCATGTTGTTGGCAAACGTCGCAGCGGCAGAATATGCATTAAAAAATGAAATTCCGATGCTGTACCGTGTGCATGAGCCACCTGAGTTTTCACGCATTCAAAAGGTTCGTGACTTTGTGAAGTTATTGGGGCTGCCATTCCCTGAACAGCCGACTCAAGCTGACTATCAAGCCGTGATTGATGCCACTAAAGACCGTATTGATGCTCCAAGCATTCATGCCGTTTTACTCCGCTCAATGATGCAAGCTTATTATGGCGCGAACAATGCAGGTCACTTTGGCTTGGCTTATGAAGCGTATACGCATTTCACATCTCCAATCCGTCGTTATCCAGACTTGTTACTTCACCGTGCCATCAAAGCACAATTGAAGAAAAAGCCTTACCCAATTTCTGGTGCTTCGCTGGATGATGCAGGTGAACACTTCTCTGCGACTGAGCGCCGTGCAGATGAAGCTTCTCGTTCTGTCACTACATGGTTGAAGTGCCATTACATGCAGCAGCATTTGGGTGAAGAGTTTGTCGGCACCATCAGTGCGACTGCTGAATTTGGCCTGTTTGTAACGCTCAAAGACTTATATGTTGATGGCATGATCCACGTCAGCCAATTGGGTGATGACTTCTTCGTCTATGACCAACCAAGTCAGAGCTTAATTGGTCAATCTCGAGGTCAAGTTTTCAGTCTCGGCGATGAAGTGAAAATTAAAGTTGCTGGTGTAAATCTAGAAGAGCGCAAAATCGACTTTGAATTGATTCAACAATTGAGCCATGCAGGTCGCGCTATTCGCGCACGTGCCCCTCGTGTTGCAAAACCTACAGCCAAAGAAGAAGTCTTTTCAGAGCGTAAAACCAACGCTGCTGAAGATGGAGAACAGCCCATACGACGCAAAAAATCGAAATCTAAGCCCAGTTCATTCGGTAAAAAGCCTGCTAAAAAATCTGCAAGCAAATCTGAAGCGAAGGCTAAAGATAAAGTGAAGAAAAAGTTAAAAGTAAAAAAGAAAAAATCCAATGCCAAAGCAAAGGGTGAGTAAATTTTACTAAATAAAAAAGAGTGCTACGGCGCTCTTTTTTATTTAATATATCTCTATAAAAATAAACCACTTAAAAATCATGACATCACAGAAAATTACTAAATACTATTACCATGAATATGTAATATGCTTAGTCTTTGTACTTAGTATTTCAGCACTGATTGCTCTCTTTTTTATAGACTTCACCCCAACAAATCAAGTCAAAATCACAGCCTTCATTGTTGCAACGTTGATTTATTTGGCTGTTTTGATCTACTTTTATGTTCTGCATAGATACGGACAATGGATCATTCCACGTACATGGACAAATGTACAAAAAAAGCCAAAATTCTATTTTTTACTCCTCTTCCCTATTTTTGTAATTCTGTTTCTTTACTTAAATCTAGTTGTCTATCCTCCTCTGCTTCATACCCTAGTTTTGGGTACACCTACTGTGGTGACATTGGAAGCAAGCGCTGTTAAAAAACATGGTAAAAAAGGAAGTGTCTACTATTCTATTGAAACACCGTATGACTCTACTGGTATGTTTCGAATCAATGTAGATGAATATGAACACTACAAAAATCAAAATCTATTCATAAAATTATCGGTCATTGAGGGGCGCTTTGGCACCTACATCCAAGATATTCAATCTATCCACGGTGAAACAAGAGCGAATAAATAGCACCCAAGGCTTGATTTATCCTTCTAGAAGCCTTACTTCTACAAATAACACAGGAAATAAATCGGCAGACCGACATGACATTAGAAAAGGCAACTTTGCCTGTTCCACAATTTGACCAAATTACCCTTGCAGACTTAAAACAAAAGATTGAACAGAGCATTGCCCAAGGTCAGGCATTTTTAAAAGAATTAACGGATGTACCCGAATCCGTACAAGCACAACTACAAGTACTCGAACACGTCGATACCCTTGAAAATAACATGAGTGAAGCATGGGGCGTGCTTTCGCACCTCAATGCTGTCATGAATAATGCCGAAACACGTGAAGTTCATCAGGCTTTATTACCAAGTTTAAGTGAATACTACACACAACTTGGTCAACATACACCGTTATATCAAACCTATCAGCATCTACACGATGCTCCTATTTTTAGTGACCTACCTACAGCACAGCAAAGTGCGATTAAACTTGCACTGCGTGATTTCAAGCTTTCAGGTGTCGCTTTAGAAGGTGAAGCAAAAACACGTTATGCAGAAATTTCTTCACGTCTGTCACAGCTTTCTTCTGACTTCTCAAATCACGTGCTCGATGCTACACAAGCCTACTTCAAGCCACTTACTGAAGAACAACTCCTAGGGTTACCAGAAAGCAGTATTGAACTGTTAAAACAATATGGTCAACAACGTGAGCTAGAACAACCCGTTGCAACTTTAGATTTCCCATCCTATTTAGCGATTATGACCTATGCGCAAAATCGCGAACTACGTGAAGAACTCTATAAAGCTTATACAACACGTGCTTCAGATCAATCTGATAAACCTGAGTTTGATAACACGCCTGTCATCGAAGAAATCCTCAGCCTACGCCATGAAATGGCAAGTTTGCTAGGTTTCGACTCGTATGCCGATTTATCTTTGGCAAGTAAAATGGCGCCAAGTGTTGAAGCTGTCGATACGTTCTTACGTGATTTGGCTGAACATGCACGTGCACCTGCAACCCAAGAGATTGCAGAGCTAAAAGCGATTGCAAGCGAAGATGGCATCACTGAACTACAGCCATGGGATAGCACTTATTATTCTGAAAAGCTGAAAGTGCAACAATTTAATTTATCGCAAGAAGCATTAAAACCTTACTTCCCTGCGCCAAAAATTATTCAAGGCTTGTTCAGCATTGTGAATCGCTTATATGGTATTCACGTGATTGAACGTGAAGCAAATGTTTGGCATAAAGACGCACGTTATTATGAACTTGAAGATCAAGGTCAAGTCATTGGTGGTTTCTACTTTGACCTTTATGCACGAAGCGGTAAACGTGGCGGCGCATGGATGAGCGGTTTCCGTTCACGTATGCAAACTGAAAATGGTCTGCAAAAACCAATTTGCTACATGGTCTGCAACTTCACCCCACCTGTCGGTGAGCAAGCCGCTTTACTCACCCATGATGAAGTAACGACGCTGTTCCATGAATTTGGTCATGGCTTACATCACATGCTCACTGAAGTCGATAACATTGCTGTGGCTGGTACACATGGTGTGGCGTGGGATGCAGTAGAGCTACCAAGTCAATTCATGGAATTTTGGACTTGGGATCAAGAAAGTTTAGATTTACTCAGTGAACATGTTGAATCAAAACAAACCTTACCAGCCGATCTGCTAAAAGCACTGCAAGATGCGCGTTTCTTCCAATCAGGGATGCAAACTTTACGTCAAATTGAATTTGCCATGTTTGACTTAAATATCCATAAGGCTAACCCTGCTTTGGACGCTGAAGGCATCCAACACACCCTAGATGATATTCGTCAAAAATATGCGGTTGCACCCACCACTTCGTACAACCGTTTCCAACATGGTTTCAGTCATATCTTCGCAGGTGGCTACGCTGCTGGTTATTATTCATACAAATGGGCAGAGGTTTTGGCGAGTGATGCCTTCGACCGATTCGAAAATGAAGGAATTTTTAATACTTCGACTGGCAAGTCGTTTAGACAATTTATTCTAGCAGTTGGCGGAAAAGATACGGCACTTGACGCATTTATCAATTTCCGCGGACGCAAGCCAAAAATAGATGCTTTGCTGCGTCATCAAGGTTGGACGAACGCATCTAAAAACGCTTAAACTAAGGACCTTAGTTAGATTCAAGGTAAGTATGATGACCATTAAACGACGCTTCATTGCAGGTGCAAAATGTCCAAAATGCCAAGCGATGGACCGGGTTGTCATGCTGACCTCTGGCGAAGACGAATGGATCGAATGCATTGATTGTGGTTACAGTGAAAATCGACCGACTCATGTCGATCAACCTGAACAACCCGCCGTGCCAGACGATATCGGTGTGATCCAATTTAAGCCACGTCAGCCTAAATAAAAATTAAGGTCAAAAATGACAGAAGATCAAAGAAATAATCCAAAACTGTTAGTTGGAATCATTGGGGGCTTAACGTTATTGATTGCTATCTTTTTTGCATATCAATGGTTAAGCAGCAGTACAGCAGATAAATCTGAACTTCAAGAAGAAATGGTCGCTGCACCGGCTAAACCGCCTGTTGCAGTCCCAGTCCAATCTGAAACTGAAGCATCAGTCCCTGCCGCAGAGACTGACACCATTAAATTGGTCGAAGAAGACATTTTAGATGCAGCTGTGCCTGAAAATGCCTCTTTAGCCAAAGAAGAAATTGCCAAATTAGATGACATTCAACAACAATTGAATGATCAGGAGCAAAGTTTAAAACAGCAACATTCAGATGCAGATGAACTGATTAAACTGAAAGAAGAACAAATTAAATTACTCGAAGCACAGTTAGCACAACAAGCAAAATAACCGACTTCTGCTACACCATGCGTACTTATAGGCTAGAATATCATCAGATTTTCTAGCCTTTTTGTTATGTCCACTACTACACCACAAAATATCCCCAAAGCAATTGGCTTTCTCATGCTATCAGCGCTGCTTTTTTCCATCATGGGGGTTTGTATACGCTACGCATCTCACACAGTAGATAATGCCACCATCGTATTTTTTCGCAATGCGGTTGGCTTATTGATCTTTCTCCCTTTGATCCTACAAAAAGGCAGCAGGTTTTTTAGAACTGAAAAACTGTGGATGCATACCTGGCGTTCAATCGTGGGCTTAGTGGCAATGTATGGTTTTTTTTATGCCATCGCACACTTAAAACTCTCCAATGCCATGGTCTTCACCTATTCCTCACCGATCTTTATCCCCTTAATTGCATGGTTATTTTTAAAAGAAAAAATGACCCTGAGTATGCTCATTGCCGCAGTCATTGGTTTAATCGGCGTGCTCTTCGTCGCAAAGCCCGATGCAGGAATGTTCAATCAGTTATCACTCATCGGACTGAGCGCAAGCTTCTTGGCAGCCATGGCATTTGTCACTGTCCGTGCGCTTACAGCAACAGAACCGCCTGAACGCATTGTGTTTTATTTCTGCTTTTTTGGCACACTTATTTCCATGATCCCAATGTTTTGGCTCTGGCGTCCCTATAGTTTAAAAGAGTTAGCTTTTCTGATTACAGCGGGACTTTTGGCCAATATCAGTCAAATTTTTATGTCCAATGCCTATAAGCTCGCACCCGCAGGTCAAATTGGCCCCGTGAACTATATCACGATTATTTTTGCAGGTATTTGGGGCTTTATTCTTTGGCAGGAACTGCCAGACATTTACAGCCTATTCGGCTTTGCTTTTATATTTTTAGCGATTTTGCTCTGTAGTCCAATCCTACAAAATAAGTTTAAAAAGTCATAAAGATTCAAACCATTTACCATCAAATGCACAGCCCCTTATTCAATAAAAAAGCACCCGAAGGTGCTTTTTTAATGCTTCAAAATTAATTTATTGGTACCAACCAAACAGTTTCAGAATATAAGGAGCATAAGTCACGATCACCAAAGCTGGGAACAATACAAGGATCGGTAAAATCCAACGTTCATAGCGATAATAGAAATTGGTGTATTGGGCTTTTGCTTCTGCATCTGCTGCCCGCACCTCTTCATCCCCGACGGAGAGTCGTGTCAACAAGTGATTCAGCGCTACAGGTGGCGAAACATAACCGAGCTCAAAGGCAACCAAAACGATCATCCAGAAGTGAATCGGATGAATACCATTTTCATAAGCTACTGGTGCAATCGTTGCTGCAACCAAAATCACTGCCCCGAATGGATCTGTCGTCATACCAATAATCGCCAACAACAATGCGATAAAGGCTAAGGAAATGTAGATATTGCCCAAATGCGTTGGTAATAATTCAACGATTTCTGTCCGTTCAATCAAACCGCCGACACTTGCCGACAAGGCCATTAAGATAATTAATGCGCCAATATGACCAACTGTTTCAGAAGAGGCAAACCAGATTGAACTACCGAAACCACGACGGTTAGCCCCATGTCCACCATGTTCACGCATGAACTCAGAACTTTGCTCATGTTGTAAGCTGAGTTGTTCATGTGCATCTACAGTTTGCGAAGTAAAACGATCTGCAAACCAACGATCAAACATAATATAAACAATCAGAATGATCGGTAGAACCACAGGTGCGGTGAATTCATCCATTTGTGTATCTAAACCGTACTTGTAGAAAGCAATCACAAGCAAGGTCAGTACGATATACGGAATCACAGGAATGAACGCTTTCAGCATGCCCGGAATAGCCACTTTCGGCGATGCCACACGGAAACGTGTTTCTGCCAAGAACAGTGAAATACCCAAGAACAAGAATGCCGTGAGCCAGAACACATAGATACCGTGATCAAATAGTTCATCTGACGTCACGTGGCGGCTATCAAGCATCGAGATCAAGATAATCAATAGACACGGACGAATGACCACACCCAAGGAACCTGACATTGCTGATACAGCGAGTGCGAACTGACGACGAGAGCCGGAGTTCCACACTTCTTTATAAATAATTGCACCGGCTGCTACAACAAAGATCCCTGAAGCACCGGTATAGGCGGTTGGAATCGCCGCGGCAATCAGAATTAACCACGTCAAGGTCTCTGGTGCTAAGTTCCATGGCCGTAAAATTCCTAAGAACAGATCCATCACGCGCGTTTGGGTCAATAACATCCCGGCCCAAATAAACAATGCAAGGTTTAGGAAAATTCCGGAGAATTCAACCAACTGTCCGAGGTAAATCCCCTGACCCATTGGATAGTCCATAAAGAAGGTAAATGCCACACCCGTAATAATCGCCATAAAGGCATACAACGGTACACTCAATAGCGCAAAACCAATATTCCCCGGCCCCGGCTCTTTCGCAGCAGGTGGTTTAAAGAACTGATAAATACTGATGAGGGTGACAATACCAAACAGGGCTAACCACAACCAATATACCGCCAAAGTTTCTGTGGTCGATTTCACCCCAGAATTCAGGACTGAATTAAATTGGCTATACACCGAGAAAGTTAATAGACCATTACCAATCGCCATGAATAAAGCATAGACTTTATAATCCAAGCGTGTTGTTGGCGCACGCAGACCAATATGATGGAACTTCACTGAAGCGGTAATGGCAGATACCAAGACCATTAATAAAAGAATCAATACGCGGTTTTCAGAACCAAATTTAAAGATGCCAAAGAATGTCGTCTCAATCGCACGATAAGTACGAATACTTGGATGCTCATCTAAATAAGCTTTTGCTTTGTCATAAAATTGGAATTTTTCTTCACATTGCTGTACACCTGCCATGACCGATGCACGTACATCGGATTCAGATGCTGTACCAAAAATGTCAGCAAATTCGTCGGCCGCATTGGCTTTCATTTGCGTTTGCACCATTTTTTCTACATCTGGGTGGCGGTCACAATCTGGCTTGGTCGGTTCTGCACGTAAAAATGAATACTGCATCCCAATGCTTTCATTACCATACAAACGCTCACCAGTACGCAGAAGCTGACCATGAATCATCTCCCCTGTCCCGATAATCAATGTAAGCAGAAGCAAGATCAACACGACTAGAGTCGAAATCCATTCTGTCCAGACATACCTTAACAGCCCGACGATGCCGGATCTGTTTTGTGCATCATTTTGCATGAGTCTTCCTATTTTTTATTTTGGAGCCTAGCGGAGCCAAGCATCCTTTTCCTTAGCGGCTCGAGAAGTTCCTTTCCCTGACCTAACTGTTTTATTATTACGTTTAAATTTGCATCAATATTCAAAACATTAAAATGACAATATGTATTTTCTTTTCGGTTTTTTTGTCAACCCAATCACCTAAAGTGCGCTAGCGATCCCAGAAATAATTACCAATAAGATAAAACACGGCGATGACAATGCCCCAGATCACCCCCAATAAATGGGCTTCGACTAAAATGGGACTTCCTATTAATTCTGCCGTTCCGGTATTCCCTACGGTATTTTCCCACACCAATTTTGCCAAAATCAGCAAGAGAACAAAGGCTGCAAAATTTCGCTCCCGCTTATACATTAAATGTACGCAAGCGACCGCGACATAGGCACCATGTAAGACACCAGATAATCCGGCATAGGCTTCAATATCGGGAAGGAAAAAATAGAAACTCAGACTGATTAAAGGGGATAATATCAATAAGATGGCCACAAAGTGCCATATTGAAACTCTTGGAAAAATAAACGGTAAGCAGATAAAGGCCAACATATTTAAAGCAAAATGAATCCAACCGACGTGAACCCAATGGGCCGTCCATAAGCGCCAAAAGTCATGAAATAAGTCATCTTGCCAGTAGATAAAATAGTCTTTAAATACCTGTAGCGAGGCACAGATCGAAACGAATACAGCAAGAAAGACAATTTTCGGTATTAAAAACTGTGTTTTCATTTTCGCTCCTCTTGTACCTCACATTTGGACTTTGTTTTACATTAATTTGTTGCAGCACCACTCGTTTCTGTAGCACCACTGGTTTCAGCATCGCCACTAAACAAATCATCGAGTTCTGAACTATTGGCACTTTCATCCCAGAAATGTTCCATACCATCGTCACCGGTACGAACACCTGTATGTTCAGTCCAATAACGATCTGAAATCCCTTTCACCATGCTTTCAGCCATACTATCGATAAGCTTAAACTGCGGGTTAACAGGTTTTTCATCGCTACGCGCCTGTGCAAAGGTACGTAAGGCATCACGGATTTTCGCATCATCGCCACTGGCTTGTGCAGCAACTGCATATAACGCATGTGACAGTCTTACGCCTTTTTGCTCACCAATTTGCGCGGATTGTTTTAAGGTTTGGTATGGATCAGGTTTTCCATCTCCAGCACCCGGTAATAACGTCCAGATCACAGCACGGGTTGCATTTGGTGCGCCCCAGAATTTTTCATTATTCAGACATACCATACCGCGTTCAACAATCGCAGCAATGTCTTTAGGAACGTTTACCGCCCCACCTGAGTTAATATCATTGGTCATGGCCTGTAAGCCACTTAACATTCCCAACATATACACTGTTTGGTCAATGTCGCTGTTCATTTTTGGACAGCCTTCACCTAGACTTTTCTTATACTTCTTTTCAAAACGATCTTGAAATAATTGATAGCCGGTATATTGACGCTGTGCCGCAAGTGCCGCCCAACGCTTTTGCTCAACACGGGCATCCTGTGCTTCGGTTACTTGGTTAGCTTTAGATGCACGTAAATAACGTAACTCTGCATCCAAGGCTTTTTGTTCTGCACAAATCCCTGCTGCTGAATACATCAACACAGCCACACGTGTTGGGTCTGCGCCCATATCTTTGGTGGCCATAATGGCTGGGGTTAATGAATTACCTGAATTACACACCATTTCAGCATCTTCCATGGCTAAAATTGGTGGCACAATATGTTTTTCGGTAAATCCGAGTGCAACATTAGCACCGGTTTTTACAACCTGTGAACAACCCGCGAATAATGTACTTGTTATTGCTACAACTGCCACACCCTGGCATATTTTTTGGACGCTCGACATTTTCCTGTCCTCTATAATTGTGTTTATGTCCATCACGACAAACATATCAGAAGCAAAAAATGAATAAAAGAGTATTTGCTCTAATTTGAACGACACACTGTGCCATGAATCACGCTGAATGCAATTGACTGATTTTTTAGAAAGACTAAATTTTAGGCAAAAAAAAAGTAGCATAGCGACGGTTCGGCACATGCTACTTATTAACTGTGAAAGCGTTTGACTGCTTATTTTTGAGTTAACTGTTCCTTCAGCACTGTTCCTAGTCGTCCTATAACAATTGCTAACACAATCGCTATTACCAGAAACATCCAAGTTGGCATCATCATGATGATTTCCTTTAACGGCTGTTGGTAAGGCTAATATATAGGCAGAGAATCATCGCACAGCTTAAAATTGTCAGACAATTTAAATATTTTGCCAATAAAATCCAATCCTGTCAGACAAGATTATTTTACCTGCAATATAAGATAATGAAATATTTTTCATTTTATTGAATTTTAAAAATTAAGGCTGTCTAACAATTAGATCATTTTGGCCAATACTTTGAGTGATTTCCACTGTTTCAATGACAATTGATCGCGCCAAATAATCACTGGTTTTGCACGCGCATGCATAAAATACACCACGATATACATTTGATGATCCAAAATATGGCTAATTTGAACGCGTTGCACTGGACGGTTGAGCCGTTGCAAAGACCAATCAGTTCCATCCAAATAATCTAGACTGGTGACGTGTAAATGCTTACGGAAAAACAGTACATAAACCACTAGTCCAATGAGGAAAAATACCCCCCAAAGCATAGGTATTAGTAACTGATAAAGCAGCGTCATCAATACCGCAAAAATAAAAAACTGAAACGCATGCGATAAAAAACTGCGTTTCAGTTTGAATTGCCGATTATCCATGAACGTAATGTTTTAATTTTTGAATAAACGTTTTTAATTCAGGACGTGGCGGTTCACTAACTTCCATAAACCAATCCAACAAATCTGGATCTTCTGCAGCAACGAGTTCTGCAAACATGTCTTTTTCAGCTGCATCGGCTTGTAAATAGTAATTTTTGACGTAGGGATCAAAATAAACATCAATCTCTTTTAAACCACGACGTGCGCGGTAGATTACTTTACGCTCTTCTAAGCTGATTTCATCAGTCATTGTCTTCCCCAATCGTTGAACCCGTCTAGTGTAACTCATCCACCCCATTGAAGTGGAGTGTTTTCAAAGATTGACCGAATGCTTCATCGCAATTCTTGCTTTTGAATGTTCTGCACATTGCAGTCACACGCTGCATCTTATAAGTTGAAGACAAAGCCATAAAAATGAATAGGATATTCAAAATGCAATCTGGAGCGATTCGCCCACTCAACAACATGCTGCCACGTCAATTATTTAATGCAGAACATGATGCATTTCGTGAAACAGTACGAAAATTTTATGAAAAAGAAGTCATACCTAATATCGAAAAATACGAAAATCAGCAACACGTTGACCGTGACTTATGGAATAAAGCCGGTGCCATGGGCTTACTTTGCCCGACCATGCCCGAAGCTTACGGTGGCTATGGTGTAGACCGACTCTATAGCATGATTCTGATTGAAGAGCAGGCCTATGCTATGGACTCCTCTACTGGCTTTTCACTGCATTCCGACATTGTGGCCAATTATATTCATAACTTTGGCAATGAAGAACAAAAGCTGCATTGGCTGCCGAAAATGGCTTCTGGCGAAACCGTGACTGCCATTGCAATGACCGAACCGGGCACAGGTTCAGACCTACAAGCGGTACGCACAACCGCTACAGAAGATGGCGATGACTATATTATTAATGGGTCAAAAATCTTTATCACCAATGGCTATTTATGTGACATGGCAATTGTGGTCTGCAAGACAGGTAATAGTGAAAAAGGTTCAGCTAATTTATCGCTAATTATCGTCGAGGCAGATCGCGTCGGTTTTAGCAAAGGCAAACCTTTAAATAAAATTGGCATGAAAGGTCAGGATACCTGTGAACTGTTCTTTGACAATGTCCGCGTCCCTAAAAGCAACTTACTTGGCATGCAAGGTATGGGCTTTATGATGCTGATGAAGGAATTGGCTTGGGAACGTATGTTGGTCGCGATTATTTGCCAAGCCGGTGCAGAAGCAGCCTTTGCGCACACTGTTCAATACACCAAAGAGCGTAAGGCATTTGGCAAGACCGTATCTAGTTTCCAAAACACCCGTTTTAAATTGGCAGAGCTACGCACTGAAATCGATTTTTGTCGAACTTATCTAGACCGTTGTATGGAGCTGCAACTTGAGGAACAGCTCGGTATTGACGCAGCCGCAGCTGCTAAATACAAAATTTCAGAAATGTTCTCCAAAGTCGTGGATGAATGTCTGCAGTTGCATGGCGGCTATGGCTATATGCTTGAATATCCAATTGCACGGGCTTATATCGACAACCGTGCCAACCGTATCTATGCCGGTACCAATGAAATTATGAAAGAGCTAATTTCCCGCTCTTTATAACAACAAAGCCCATCATCTGATGGGCTTGTTTCATTCTTTCGATATCAACTTAAATCATTCACAAAATCACAGATCATTGCAGTGACCAATGCGGGTTGCTCTTTGTGCGGCATGTGATGAAGCCCTTCCAAAATCTCTAGCTCAGCATCAGCTTGTATACCCGAAAAAAGTTTCTGAGCTTGTGCTGTCGTCCCGTATTCATCCAGTTCTCCGTGAATAACCAAGCTTGGACACTGTACTTTTCCAACATAATGCTCGAGGTTCCATTGACGGAAACTCGGTGAGAGCCAAGTTTCCGTCCAAGCATCCAAAACCCATTGGGCTTTATCCCCATGGTATTTAGCCAAGCGTTCAAGCTGTCCCGGCTGCGCAAAACCTGTTTTGGCTTCACGTATACCCGATAATGTCAGTTCTTCTACTTCATACTGCGCAGCTATGGTAATCAGAGCTCGACATTGTTCTTGATATTCAGTTGCAATGACGACTGCCATTCCCCCACCGACACTATGCCCCATAACAATAAACTGTTGAATGGAATAATGTTGAAGAAGCGCCCTAAAGCTTCGCTGTGCTTCGGCATAGACAAAATCAGTACTTAATGGATCAGGGTTCGCTGATGATTTCCCGAAGCCCAACCGATCATAGGCAATCACCGTTCTGCAAGACTCAGCAGCCAATTGCGCAGGAAAATCACGCCACAAATCAACACTGCCTAGTGAATCATGCATCAATATAATCGGAGCCAAAGTTGCATCTTTATCCGTAGTTTCAGGCTGCCAAGCTTTGGTATATAGCTCATAAGCATTTAATTTTATAAATTCTGAATGTTCTTGAATATTCACATTAACCCTGTGTGCTTTTCCTTATTTCAACATGATATATTTTTCAACAAATAATGCGCATCAAATAAAACCCTAAAGTCACATATCTAAAGCAAAAAAAAGGAGCATGATGCTCCTTTTTTATGTAACTGACTTAAGAAACTAATCTGGGTTTAGCCGCTAGTTGATCAGACTTTTTTTCAAATTTCAGCACCCCATCTTCAAATGAAGCATGCTTTAATTCTTTACGATCTGCCAAATAGTTATTGCTGACTTTCCACGGTGCATGTTTACCCTGTTTTGGCATCACATCTGCTGCACGTGCAATATAGCCTGAAGTCAAGCTTCCCATTACTGTATCTTCTAACAACTCGGTCGCATCGCCTTGTGGAATCACTTGGTTATAACCATTTTGATCCATATAGTTAATCAATTTACAGATGTATTCAGAAGCAATATCGACTTTTAATGTCCATGAAGCATTAATATAGCCAATAATCATCGCCATATTTGGTACATCACTGACCATGACACCACGGTACAGCATATGCTTAGAGGTATTTAATGGCTGACCATCGATTGTGGCACTGATGCCACCTAAAATTTGAATGTTGAGACCTGTAGCTGAAATCACCACGTCTGCATCAAGATGTTTACCTGATTTCAATTGAATGCCATTTTCAGTAAAACTTTCAATTTGATCGGTTTCAACAGATGCACGGCCTTCGCGTAAAATTTTAAACAAATCACCATCTGGCACCACACAAAGGCGCTGATCCCAAGGATTGTAATCTGGGGTAAAGTGCTTCATATCCACTTTACCTTTCAACTGCAACTCAATTGATTTTAATAAAAATTTACGGAGTAATTTAGGTTGCTTTTGTGCAACAGCATAAACAGTCCGTTGGACACCGATATTTCGTGCTCGGGTCAGTTTATAAGCAACATCTTCAGGTAATACTTTACGCATTTTGTCGTAAATGATGTCAATAGAAGGTACTGAGGCAATATAGGTCGGAGAGCGCTGTAGCATAGTCACATGCCCTGCACCGCCTTTTGCCATAGCTGGCACAAGGGTAATTGCTGTTGCGCCACTACCAATAATCACCACTTTTTTGCCTGCATAATTAAAATTTTCAGGCCAATGTTGTGGATGAATGAAGGTACCTTTAAAGTTTTCCTGCCCTTTAAACTCAGGTTGGAAACCTTGGTCATAATTATAATAACCCGTACAGCCAAAGACGAAGTTTGCAACCCAGGTTTGTTGTTTCTTCTTCGAATCTTCAATAACAACAGACCATTTACGAGTTTGTGAATCGTAGTTCGCACTCACAACACGGTGCTGAAAATGAATTTTTTCTTTAATCTTATATTCATCAATCACTTCAGAAAGATAGCCTTTAATCGAAGACCCATCAGCAAGCACACTAGATTTTTTCCACGGCTTAAAATTGAAGCCAAAAGTTGACATATCCGAATCAGAACGAATACCCGGATATTTAAAAAGATCCCATGTACCACCGAAACTTTCACGTCGTTCAATAATTTCAAATGAACGATTTGGACAATTTTTTGAAAGATGAGCAGCCAAACCTACACCAGAGATCCCTGCACCTACAATGAGAATATCAACTTGTTTTTCCATGTTGTTCTTTTAACCTATCTTAGATTTATATTTATTAAATCACATTTTTGACAATGCACAATGTCAAGTTTAAGCAAAAGGCGATTTATTTTTATCTTTTAAGGACAAATTGAATTATTGTCTAACAATATACAGCCAATACAAAACTGCAGGCATTAAAAAAGGTCGGTTAAAAACCGACCTTTTTTAGAACAACGTACGCTGCTCTTCACGAAATTAGTTAACTTCGCGATCTACTAGCTCAACGTAAGCCATCGGTGCAGCATCACCTGCACGGAAGCCCGCTTTAAGAACACGTAGATAACCGCCGTTACGTTCTTTGTAACGAGGGCCAAGAACGGTAAATAATTTACCAACAGTTGCAGCTGAACGAGTACGAGCAAACGCTAAACGACGGTTTGCTACAGAATCGACTTTAGCTAAAGTGATTAAAGGCTCAGCAACACGACGTAATTCTTTTGCTTTAGGAACAGTAGTTTTAATTAACTCGTGTTCGAACAAAGAATTAGCCATGTTTTGGAACATCGCTTTACGATGACTGCTTGTACGGCCTAATTTCACACCACTATTACGATGACGCATGGTGATAGTCCTACTTAATTAACGGCTACGATAAGCAAAGCGATCGTCCATGCGGAGGCTAGCCGGTGGCCAGTTCTCTAAACGCATGCCCAATTGCAAGCCTTTCGATGCCAGAACATCTTTAATCTCAGTCAACGATTTTTTACCTAAGTTAGGAGTTTTAAGCAACTCAACTTCAGTACGTTGAACAAGATCGCCAATGTAGTAAATATTTTCTGCTTTCAAACAGTTAGCAGAACGAACAGTAAGCTCTAGATCATCTACTGGACGAAGCAAAATCGGATCAACTTCTTCACGAGGTTCTTGAGCAACTGGTGCTTGATCTTTCTGAAGATCAACAAAAATTGCAATTTGTTGTTGCAAGATTGTTGCCGCTTTGCGGATTGCTTCTTCAGGATCAACAGTACCGTTGGTTTCAAGATCAATGATCAATTTATCAAGGTCAGTACGTTGTTCTACACGAGCGTTTTCCACTGTGTAAGACACACGTTTGATTGGGCTGTAAGAAGCATCTAATTGTAAACGACCCACTGGGCGAGTTTCGCCTTCAGGGAAGCGTGAATCAGAAGTCTCATAACCACGACCTTGAGAAACTTTCAGGCGCATTTTTAATGAGCCAGAAGCACTTAAAGTACCGATCAAGTGTTCAGGGTTAACCACTTCAACATTGTGTGGTAAACGAAGGTCAGCGGCTGTAACGTCGCCAGGACCTTGTTTTTCCAATGTCAGATAAGCTTCATTTTGATCGAACAGCTTAATAGACAATCCTTTTAGGTTCAGCAAGAGCTCGACGATGTCCTGCTGCAAGCCTTCCAAAGTACTGTACTCGTGCTCGACACCTTCAATCTCTACTTCAACCACGGCTGCGCCAGGTAAAGAAGACAAAAGGATACGACGTAAAGCATTACCAAGAGTATGACCAAAGCCACGCTCTAATGGTTCTAGAATAACTTTTGCCGAGGTCCCGCTTGCCGCTTCGACCTTGATCGCTTGCGGAGTTAGAAACTCATTTGCAGTACGCGTCATTATTGCTACCTCAAGGATTATTTAGAATACAATTCTACAATCAAGCTTTCGTTGATTTCAGCAGGTAAATCAGAACGATCTGGTGCAGCTTTGAACGTACCTTCCAATTTAGAATGATCAATTTCAATCCAAGCTGGAATGCCACGTTGAGTCGCTAACTCAACTGCGTTTTTGATACGCAATTGTTGTTTAGCACCTTCGTGAACTGCAACAACGTCACCAGCTTTAACTTGGATAGACGCGATGTTAACACGACGACCATTTAAAGTGATTGAACGGTGAGATACAAGCTGACGAGCTTCTGCACGTGTAGAACCAAAACCCATGCGATAAACAACGTTATCTAGACGGCTTTCAAGAAGTTTCAACAAGTTTTCACCTGTTGCGCCTTTAACACGAGCAGCTTCTTTGTAGTAGTTACTAAATTGACGCTCTAAAACACCGTACATACGACGTACTTTTTGTTTTTCACGTAATTGTAGTGAGTACTCAGATTGTTTGCCGCCACGAGCGCCACCATGTTGGCCAGGTGCTTTAGCAGCTTTTTTTGTTTTGACGTCAAATGGTTTAACGCCAGATTTTAATTGCAGGTCTGTCCCTTCGCGGCGAGAGAGTTTGCATTTTGGACCAATATAACGAGCCATGAATGTTTCTCCTTACACGCGACGTTTTTTAGGTGGACGGCAACCGTTGTGCGGGATTGGCGTCACATCGGTAATGCTGTTAATTTTATAACCCACTGCACCTAAAGCACGAACCGCAGATTCACGACCTGGACCAGGACCTTTTACAAGGACGTCCAAGTTTTTCAAACCGTAATCTAAAGCAGCTTTACCAGCAACTTCAGCAGCTACCTGAGCAGCAAACGGAGTTGATTTACGTGATCCACGGAAGCCTTGTCCACCAGAGGTAGCCCAAGCCAGTGCATTACCTTGACGATCGGTAATAGTCACAATGGTGTTATTAAAAGAAGCGTGAATGTGTGCAACACCTTCAGAGACGGTACGAGTGACCTTCTTGCGTGTGCGAGTATCTTTAGCCATCTTTTAGCTTCCAGAAATCTTATTTCTTAATAGGTTTGCGCGGACCTTTACGGGTACGTGCGTTAGTTTTGGTGCGTTGACCACGGACAGGCAAGCTGCGACGATGACGAAGACCGCGGTAGCAGCCTAAATCCATTAAACGTTTAATGTTCATGGAAATTTCGCGACGTAAATCACCTTCGGTAGGAACCTTAGTAACTTCTGCACGAATCGCATCAAGCTGAGCGTCATCTAATTCACGAATTTTAGTTGTTGGTGCAATACCAGCAGCAGCTAAGATAGCTTTTGCAGTGTGGCGACCAATACCAAAAATGTACGTTAGAGAGATAACAGCATGCTTGTTATCCGGAATGTTTACACCGGCAATACGAGCCATTCAATTTTCTCCAAAAAGGCAGTTAAGATAATCAACCGCCCGACAAAATCTTTGAGGGGCGGATAATAACCTAATTAGCCTACTGAAATCAACAGGTCTTGATCAGATTAACCTTGACGCTGCTTATGACGAGGTTCTGCGCTGCAAATTACGCGAATAACCCCATTACGACGGATAACTTTACAGCTACCACAAATTTTCTTTACAGAAGCTTGAACTTTCATAATGAAACCTCTAAGTGCGCTTATCCTTTCGGATGAGCAGTCGTTTTACGCATTAACGATTGATTGTCATATTGATGCGATGTGAGATGAGCTTGGAGCTGAGCCATAAAGTCCATCACCACCACCACTACGATCAGTAAAGACGTACCACCTAAGCTAAATGGAATACCAAATGAGCTTTGTAGAATCATCGGCATTAAACAGATGATTGTGATATAAACCGCGCCAATAAAAGTCAAACGATTCAAAATATGATCTAAATAGCGTGCAGTTTGCTCACCAGGACGAATACCCGGTACATAAGCACCACTACGTTTTAAATTCTCTGACACTTCTTTCGGACTAAATACTAGCGCAGTATAGAAGTAACAGAAGAAGATAATTAATGCACCAAATAGCACCAAATACATCGGTTGACCCGGCGACAATACGAGTGCCAAATCTTGTAGGCCACGTTTAATCACGCCAGCATTTGGGTCTGCACTGCCAACCCATTGCCCTAAGCTCGCTGGGAACAATAGCAATGAACTCGCAAAAATTGCAGGAATCACACCCGCCATATTAATTTTTAATGGCAAATGTGTTTGCTGAGCAGTAAATACACGACGACCTTGCTGTTTTTGAGCATAGTTTACTGGAATGCGACGCTGCGCCTTCTCAATAAACACAATTGCTGCTAACACTGCAACAGATAGCAATGCAAAGATTGCAAGACCAATTAAACTTGATTGGCCATTATCTACTGAGGTTAAAGATTGCAGAACCAAGTTCGGCAAACCAGCAACGATACCAGCGAAGATGATCATGGAAATACCATTCCCTACTCCACGCTCAGTAATTTGCTCACCTAACCACATCAGGAACATTGTACCTGCAACCAAAGAAGTTACAGCAGGAACGTAAAAAGCAAGTCCACTAGTCAAAGTAATATTTTGACTAATCAGACCTGCACACATCCCAACGGCTTGCACAAGTGCAAGAAACAATGTGCCTTGTCGCGTATATTGATTGATCTTACGCTTACCTTGTTCGCCTTCTTTCTTTAAAGCTTCCAGCGAAGGAACAACCGTAGACATTAACTGCACGATAATCGATGCAGAGATATACGGCATAATCCCAAGAGCAAGAATTGACATACGCTCTAATGCACCACCTGAGAACATGTTAAACAAACCAAGGATCGTACCTTGGTTTGCATTAAACAGATTCTCTAGTGCGGCATTGTTAATGCCCGGTACTGGAATATGTGCTCCCAGTCGAAAAACCAACAACGCCCCGATGAGGAACATCATACGGCGAATAATTTCACGATATTTCACATGAAAAGGTTGGCCTTTCATCATGTTAACATGACCTGTCGAACTAGGAGTCATAGACACTGGGGATTACTCCTCGACTTTACCGCCAGCAGCTTCAACAGCAGCTTTAGCGCCTTTAGTCAATGCAACACCTTGAACAGTGAATGCACGAGTAATTTCACCAGAAAGTACGATGCGTGCACGCAACATATCTTTACGTACAACGTTAGCAGCTTTTAAAGTTTCAAGAGACACGATGTCGCCTTCAACTTTAGCAAGTTCTGATAAACGTACTTCAGCAGTTTTCAAAGCCATTTGGCTAGTGAAACCGAATTTAGGTAAACGACGATATAACGCAGTTTGACCACCTTCGAAACCAGGACGTGTACCACCGCTCTTACGTGAGTTTTGACCTTTGACACCACGGCCACCAGTCTTACCAACGCCAGAACCGATACCACGACCTAAACGAAGGTTGTCACGCTTAGCACCTTCTGCAGGTGCAATTGTATTTAAACGCAGAGTCATGGCTTATTCCTCTACACTAACCATATAGTAAACTTGGTTGATCATACCACGGTTAGAAGGCGTATCTTGCACTTCAACTGTATGACCAATACGACGCAGACCTAAACCTTTAAGGCTAAGCTTGTGATTTTTCAAGCGATGCGATGAAGATTTAGTCTGGGTAACTTTAATCGTTTTCATGATTGATTACCCTTGAATTTGTGCTACTGATAAACCACGTTTCGCAGCAACTTTCTCAGGAGAAGTCATATCACGCAAACCGTTAAAAGTTGCGTTTACTACGTTAGCAGCGTTAGTAGAACCATAACACTTAGTTAATACGTTACGTACACCTACAGCTTCTAAAACTGCACGCATAGCGCCACCAGCAATTACACCAGTACCTTCAGAAGCAGGTTGCATGTAAACGCGGCTTGCACCGTGACGAGCATTGATAGGGTGCTGAACAGTACCGTCAACAAGGTCAACAGTAATCATGTTGCGACGAGCAGCTTCAAGTGCTTTAGAAATAGCAGCTGGAACTTCACGTGCTTTACCACGACCAAAACCTACGCGACCATTACCATCACCCACAACAGTTAATGCTGTGAAAGAGAAGATACGACCACCCTTAACAACTTTGGCTACACGATCAACGGCAACCAGCTTTTCAACAAGACCTTCGTTTTGTTCAACTTTAGCCATGATTAGAACTCCAAGCCGTTTTCACGAGCAGCATCAGCCAAGGCTTTGATACGACCATGATATTTGAAACCAGAACGGTCAAATGCAACTTTAGTTACACCAGCCGCTTTAGCACGTTCTGCAATTAAAGCACCAACTTTCTGAGCCGATTCAACGTTACCAGTAGTACCAGCACGTAGAGTAGCGTCTAAAGTAGAAGCTTGCGCTAATACTTTGCCACCATCTGCAGAGATAACTTGAGCATAGATGTGACGCGGAGTGCGGTTTACACACAAACGAGTCGCACCCAATGCACGGATGTGCAAGCGTGTGCTTTTCGCACGACGCAAACGGGATTGTTTCTTTTCGTTCATAAGAACCTCGCGCCTTATTTCTTCTTAGCTTCTTTACGAAGTACAACTTCGTCAGAATAACGAACACCTTTACCTTTATAAGGCTCTGGCGGACGGTAACCACGGATTTCTGCAGCAACTTGACCTAATTTAGCTTTATCAGCTGATTTAAGTACAATTTCAGTTGCAGTAGGAGTTTCTGCAGTTACACCTTCAGGAAGGTTGTAGTCGATCGGGTGAGAGAAACCAAGGTTAAGGTTAACAATGTTACCTTTAACCGCAGCTTTATAACCAACACCGATAAGCTGTAACTTACGTTCGAAACCTTCGTTAACACCTTTTACAAGGTTGTTAAGCACAGCGCGAGCAGTACCAGCTTGCATCCAAGCATCTTTAGATTCAGCTTTAGGAGCAATAACTAGAGTACCGTCTTCCTGTTTTAGCTCGACCAGCGCATGCAGGTTGAAAGACAATGTACCTTTGCTGCCTTTCACTTCGACCTGCCGGCCGTTCTGAGTAACTGTAACACCGTTAGGTACAGTTACTGGGGCTTTAGCCACACGAGACATGAGGAATCACCTATTAAGAAACAAAAGCAATAACTTCACCACCGATACCTGCTGCACGTGCAGCGCGATCAGTCATGATGCCTTTGCTTGTAGAAACAATTGCAATACCTAAACCTTGCTTAACGCTAGGAAGTGCATCTTTACCGCGATATTGACGTAGACCAGGACGGCTTACGCGTTTCACAGTATCAATAACTGGTTTGCCTTCGAAATATTTTAAAGTAATCGTTAAAGTTGCTTTGCCTTCATTGTCAGCAACAGCTACATCAGCGATATAACCTTCTTGTTGAAGTACGTTAGCAATCGCAACTTTCAACTTTGAGTTTGGCATAGAAACAGTTTGTTTCTTTGCCATTTGTGCGTTACGAACACGTGTTAGCATGTCGGCAACGGTATCTTGCATACTCATTTATAGTGCTCCTTACCAGCTTGCCTTAACAACGCCCGGTACATCACCTTGCATTACTGTTTCACGTAATTTGTTACGGCTTAAACCGAACTTACGGAAGTAACCATGAGGACGACCAGTTAAACCACAACGGTTACGTAGACGTACTGGAGACGCATTACGTGGTAATGCTTGAAATTTCATCATCGCTTCGAAACGTTCTTCGTCTGATGCATTTACGTTTGCGATAATTGCTTTTAATTCAGCACGTTTCGCAGCGTATTTAGCAACAGTAGCTTCGCGTTTCAATTCGCGATTAATCATACCTTTCTTAGCCATATCGACCTCTTATTTGAACGGGAAGCCGAATGCACGCATAAGCGCACGGCCTTCGTCATCGGTGCGAGCAGTCGTAGTGATGGTAATGTCCATACCACGAATACGATCAATCTTATCAAAATCGATTTCAGGGAACATGATTTGTTCCTTAAGACCCATTGAGTAGTTACCACGACCATCGAATGATTTCGCAGAGAAACCACGGAAGTCACGGATACGAGGGATCGCGATAGAGATCAAACGGTCTAAGAATTCGTACATACGTTCGCCGCGTAAAGTAACTTTACAGCCGATCGGCCAACCATCACGGATTTTGAAACCAGCGATAGATTTACGAGCTAAAGTAAGTACTGGTTTTTGACCAGCAATTGCTTGCATATCAGAAAGAGCGCCATCTAACAATTTCTTGTCAGCTGATGCAGCACCAACACCCATATTGATGGTGATTTTTGTAATGCGAGGGATATCCATCACATTCTTAACGCCCAATGTTTCTTTTAATTGAGCCTTAAGTTCGTCGTTGTAACGCGTTTTAAGTCTGGCCATTGCCTAGTCAACCTATTACTTCGCTACCGCCACTGATTCACCATTAGATTTGAATACGCGAGTTTTCACGCCTTCAATCACTTGGTAACCAACACGGTCAGCCTTTTGGGTTGTAGCATTAAAAATTGCCACGTTAGAGATATGAAGCTCAGCTTCTTGAGTTACGATGCCGCCTTCAGCGCCAGTAGCTCGGTTAGGCTTTTGATGCTTCGTTACCAAGTTAAGGCCTTCAACCTTAACACGGTCATTTGAAACAGACAAAACAGTACCTTGTTTGCCTTTTTCTTTACCTGCGATCACAATTACTTGATCGCCCTTTTTAATCTTAGCCATGAGTGCCTCTTATAGAACTTCAGGAGCCAATGAAATAATTTTCATGAACTGTTCAGTACGAAGTTCACGAGTCACTGGTCCGAAAATACGAGTTGCAATCGGCGCTTTGTTGTTGTTCAAAATAACAGCTGCGTTATCGTCGAAACGAATAACTGAACCATCTGCACGACGGATGCCGAATTTTGTACGTACAACTACAGCATTCATCACGTCACCTTTTTTAACACGTGCACGTGGAATAGCTTCTTTTACAGTAACTTTAATAATGTCGCCAACAGAAGCATAACGACGATGTGAACCACCAAGTACTTTAATACATTGTACGCGGCGAGCACCACTGTTGTCTGCTACGTCGAGCATACTTTCGGTTTGAATCATTGCCCTACTCCAAAACCGAGCATCACCGGTCGCAATTTCGAAAGGCTCAAAGAGTACTCGAAATTGACCGATGATGCAAGAACGTTTAATTACTCAGCAGCAGCTTCAACAACTTCAACTAAAGTCCAAGACTTAGTTTTAGAAATTGGGCGGCTTTCTTTGATGCTTACTACGTCGCCAACTTTAGCAACATTGTTTTCATCATGAGCGTGTAATTTAGTTGAACGGCGGATTGATTTGCCATACAACGGGTGTTGAACGCGGCGTTCGATAAGAACAACGATAGACTTGTCCATCTTGTCGCTAACTACTTTACCGGTTAACGTGCGAACTGTTTGTTCACTCATTGTCCGTTCCCCTGTTTTTCGGTTAGGAGTGTCTTAATACGAGCAATAGTTTTACGAGTAAGTGCAACTTCGTGCGATTTACCCAATTGACCAGTTGCTTTCGCCATACGAAGACGGAATTGGTTAAGCTGTTGCTCATCAAGCAAAGCTGTCAACTCTTCTACCGACTTTTCACGTAGATCATTAGTTTTCATTACATTACCGTCCGAGTCACGATAGTGGTTTTAAACGGAAGTTTTGCAGCAGCAAGCGTAAACGCTTCGCGAGCAAGTTCTTCGTTAACACCATCAATTTCGTACAAGACTTTACCTGGTTTGATTTGGCAAACCCAGTATTCCACAGAACCCTTACCTTTACCCATACGAACTTCTAATGGTTTTTCAGTAATTGGTTTGTCTGGGAAAACACGGATAAAGATCTTACCACCACGTTTAATACGACGGCTGATTGTACGACGCGCTGCTTCAATTTGACGTGCAGTCATTTGACCACGTTCAATTGATTTAAGTGCAATAGTACCAAAAGATACTGAGCTACCGCGATGTGCTAGACCAGTGTTACGGCCTTTTTGCACTTTACGGAATTTAGTACGTTTAGGTTGTAACATGGATTATTCTCCTTTTTCAGCAGAACGATCATTGCGACGACCACGACGCTCTTGACCTTCACCACGACCACGACCACGTTTAGCTGGACGTTCTTCAGCTGGAGCTGGGCTCATGACTTGTTTCATGCCACCCAAGATCTCACCACGGAAGATCCATACTTTAACGCCGATCGTACCGTAAGTAGTCTCAGCACGCATAGTAGCATAGTCGATGTCAGCACGAAGAGTATGAAGAGGTACACGACCTTCACGATACCATTCAGTACGAGCAATCTCAGCACCACCTAGACGGCCTGAAACTTCTACTTTGATACCTTTAGCACCAGCACGCATAGAGTTTTGAACCGCACGCTTCATAGCACGACGGAACATTACACGTTTTTCTAATTGAGAAGCGATTGCTTCAGCAACTAAACGAGCGTCTAAATCTGGGCGATCGATTTCGTTGATACTTACTTGCGCAGGAACACCCATAATGGCTGTTAATTCGCGTTGTAATTTCTCAATGTCTTCGCCTTTTTTACCGATCACGATACCAGGACGTGCAGTGCTAATAGTTACTTTAGCTGCGCCTGTAGGGCGTTCGATAAGAATATTGCTTACCATCGCATTCTTAAGTTTTTTAGTTAAAAACTCACGAACTTGAAGATCTTTTAGCAAATATTCAGCATATTGTTTCGGATTCGCATACCAGTTAGCGTTATGACGTTTCACAACACCTAGGCGGATACCGATTGGATGAACCTTCTGACCCATATCAAACCCCTACCTTAACGGTAATGTGACAAGTACGCTTAGTAATACGATCTGCACGGCCTTTAGCACGTGGCAAAATACGTTTCAGGCTCATGCCTTCATCAACGTAGATCGTAGAAACTTTAAGGTCGTCTACATCTAAACTGTTATTGTGTTCAGCGTTTGCAATCGCAGATTCCAATGCTTTTTTAACTAAAACTGCAGCTTTTTTGTTGCTGAAGTTTAAGATATTTAAAGCATGCGCAACAGATTTGCCGCGAATTAGGTCTGCAACCAAACGTGCTTTTTGTGCCGAGATAGCGGCACCGCGTAATTTAGCAGTTACTTCCATCATAGCACCTATTAACGTTTAGACTTCTTGTCAACACCGTGACCACGATAGGTACGAGTTGGCGCGAATTCACCTAATTTATGACCAACCATATGCTCAGATACAATCACTGGAACATGGTTACGGCCATTGTGTACAGAAATTGTTAGACCAACAAAATCCGGTAAGATCATCGAACGACGCGACCAAGTTTTGATCGGCTTACGGTTATTAGCCGCGATAGCCGCTTCAACCTTAGCGAACAAGTGCGCATCGACGAATGGGCCTTTTTTCAGAGAACGAGGCATTGTCAGATTCCTTTACTTGTTACTTAACGCGACGGTCGCGAATGATCATCTTAGTCGTACGCTTGTTGGTACGTGTTTTGTACCCTTTAGCTTTTTGACCCCATGGACTTACAGGTTGAATACCTTTGTTACGTCCTTCACCACCACCATGTGGATGGTCTACTGGGTTCATCGCCATACCACGTACGGTAGGACGAACGCCACGCCAGCGTGATGCACCTGCTTTACCAAGTGAACGAAGGTTGCTTTCTGAGTTAGAAACTTCACCTAACACAGCACGGCATTCAACGTGTACTTTACGCATTTCGCCTGAACGAAGACGAATGATAGCGTAAGAACCGTCACGACCCAACAATTGAGCAGATGTACCAGCAGAACGTACTAATTGTGCGCCTTTACCGATTTTAAGCTCGATGTTGTGAAGAGTAGAACCGATAGGCATGTTGCGAAGTGGCAAGCAGTTACCTGGACGGATTGGAGCATCGTTACCAGATTGAACTTGATCACCAGCGCGAAGGCCTTTAGGTGCAATAATATAGCGACGTTCACCGTCAGCATATTTCAATAAAGCAATATGAGCTGTACGGTTTGGATCGTATTCAATACGCTCAACTACAGCAGGGATGCTGTCTTTGTTACGTTTGAAGTCTACGATACGGTAGTGCTGTTTATGACCACCACCAACGTGACGAGTTGTAATGTGACCGTTGTTATTACGACCGCCAGTACGTTTTTTAGCTTCAACCAACGGAGCATATGGCGCGCCTTTGTGAAGGTGGTTATGAACCACTTTCTCTACAAAGCGACGTCCTGGAGACGTTGGCTTACATTTTTGAATCGGCATAATTTTCGTCCTTATTCCGCTGCGTTTTCAGCGGTATCGCCCAAGTCAGCCATTTCAACATCTTGGCCAGCTTTCAGGGTGACGTATGCTTTTTTAACATCAGAACGACGTCCTAATGTTTTACCAAAGCGTTTAGTCTTACCTTTAGTGATCGTTGTGTTAACTTTAACAACTTGAACACCAAATAGTTGCTCAACAGCTTTTTTGATTTCAAGTTTGTTTGCATCTAGTGCAACTTTGAACACTTGAACACCAGCAGTTTCGCCTAAAACTTGTGCTTTTTCTGAGAATACAGGTCCTTGTAGGACTTGATAGATACGTTCGTTGTTCATCCGAGTTCTACCTCAATTTTCTTAGCAGCAGCAACAGACATAACAACTTTATCGAACGCGATCAAGCTAACTGGATCGATTGCAGCAGCATCAACCACATCAACGTGTGGAATGTTGCGAGCAGCAAGATACAAGTTCTCATCAACAGCATCTGTAACGATTAATGCACGAGGTGCATTCAAGTCGTTAAGTTTTGCAAGCAATTCTTTAGTTTTTGGAGCTGCAACAGCAATCTCTTCAACTAAAACAAGGCGATCTTGACGAACAAGCTCAGCCAGGATGCATTGCATAGCACCGCGATACATTTTACGGTTTACTTTTTGAGACCAGTCTTGTGGACGAGCAGCAAAAGTTTTACCACCGCCAACCCAGATTGGGCTACGAATAGAACCAGCACGAGCGCGGCCAGTACCTTTTTGACGGAAAGGTTTTTTACCACCGCCAGAAACGTCAGCACGTGATTTTTGCGCTTTAGAACCTTGACGACCACCAGCTAAGTAAGCTGTAACAACTTGGTGTACAAGAGCTTCGTTAAAATCACGACCAAACGCAACTTCAGATAACTCAACAGCAGAGCCGGAAACAGTATTTAAATTCACGTTATTTCCCCTCAGGCCTTGATAGTAGGACGAACAGTAACGTCGCCACCAGTAGCACCAGGAACCGCGCCTTTAACAACTAGAACTGAACGTTCTGCGTCGATAGCAACGATTTCAAGACCCTGTGTAGTTACACGTTCAGCACCTAAATGACCAGGCATTTTTTTGCCTTTGAACACGCGACCAGGAGTCTGGTTTTGACCTGTAGAACCGATAACACGGTGAGATACAGAGTTACCATGTGTAGCGTCTTGAGTACGGAAGTTCCAACGCTTAACACCACCCTGGAAACCTTTACCTTTAGATGTACCAGTAACGTCAACAATTTGACCCACTGTGAACACATCCACACCGATAGTTCCGCCAACTTCACGACCTTCAAGATCAGCTTCTGTAGCGCGGAATTCTTGAACTAGACGGCCAGCAGCAACACCAGCTTTCGCAAAGTGACCTTTCTGAGCGTTAGTTACGCGAGATTCGCGACGTTCACCAGTAGTGATTTGAATCGCTTGATAACCATCAGTTTCAAGCGTTTTGATTTGTGTGATGCGGTTAGGATCAACCTCAATCACTGTTACAGGTACAGAAACACCAGCATCTGTAAAGATACGTGTCATACCGCACTTGCGACCGACTAAACCAATAGCCATGTGCATAAACCTCTAAAAAAGCGGCCTAATTAACTTAGAGCGTTAATTAACCGAAAGCCTTAACCCAAAGCGATCTGAACATCAACACCAGCTGCAAGATCTAATTTCATCAATGCATCAACAGTTTTATCTGTAGGTTGAACGATATCGATCAAACGTTTGTAAGTGCGGATCTCGTATTGGTCACGCGCATCTTTGTTAACGTGTGGTGATGTTAAAACGTTAAAACGTTCGATACGTGTAGGCATCGGGATTGGACCACAAACTTGTGCGCCAGTACGTTTTGCTGTTTCTACGATTTCTTGAGCTGATTGATCAATTAGACGGTGATCAAAAGACTTAAGACGGATACGAATTCTCTGGTTAGACATACCAGTTAACTCCAAGCCAAATATATAAAGAATCACCCTTGACGCATCTCACCCCACTTTAAAAGAGGCAAGTGTCAAGAGCAGTGAAATATCACTAAGGTCACGATCGATGCCGCGACTGTCACGATGTTAACTACTTTATTCGTAGCTAACCCCCTTCATCAAAGGGTCGCCCATTATAGCTATTGTTTAATGCATAAGCAAATCTCTTTTGCTGTTTTTCTTATATTTTTCATTTTTTATGCAAGATCAATTGCTTAACTTTTAATCAATAGGCATTTTTTCTTAATACATACTCTATTGCTTGGTTTAGTATTTGATTTCCCTCAATAAATTTGTTCTTTGCGCTTTTCCGTAGATCATGTACTGGCTGTACATGTGTTCCTGAAAAAAATGCCACTTCTTCATCATTTTCCAAAAATAAATCGAGTACTTCTGGGGTAATTTCAGGATGAAATTGGAAGCCCAAAACATTTTGCCCGATTTGATACATTTGATTACGACATGCATCATTTTCCGCCAGCAATACCGCTCCTTTCGGAATTTCAAATGTTTCACTGTGCCACTGCATGACTTTAAACTCTTCCGGTAGTTTGAAACAGTCATGCGGTACGTTAGCGACCTTACGGATGGTCGTCCAACCCAATTCTTGTTGTGCATTTCGGCTCACCGCCCCACCCAAAGCATTAGCAATCAATTGCCCGCCTAAACAAAGCCCGATTGCGGGTTTGCCGAGTGCTAAATAGCGTCGCAGCCATCGTTTTTCTATTTTTAACCATGGGAAATTTGCCTCATCATTTACGCTCATGGTCCCACCCATGATGATAAGTAAATCGACATCTTCAACATGCGGCAAAGCCTCGAGATCCAAGGCTTGATCGACAGGTAATGCAAAGAATTCTGTGGCCGTAATTTTGGCCTGATGCTGTTTTAAAAAATCATAACAACTGCCGAACCCTTCGCCAGCAATATGCTGAAAATAATGTACTTTTAAATGCGACTTCATGCGCTAAACCTATTGTTGTTGCTCTGATATCGGTTTTGCAAGAATGAAGCCAACTTTGCTTTTCACTTAATTTTCTATACAAAAGCATCGTAAATCCATGCGTTTTAGTCGTATTCTTTTGAACATTCATTATTATTTTGATCATTTCAGAGCGCCACGTGAAAAAGAATCCTCAAACTGAACTCATTCATGCACCAAGAAAGGCACCGCAATACATCAATAGTGTTCAACCTCCCCTGTTTCGTGCATCCACTATAATTTTCGAAAATACACATGCGCTATTTAATCGCCATTGGACTGATGATTATGACTATAGCTATGGCACACATGGTACGCCCACTACATTTACCCTAGGGGATCAGATTGCTCAGATTGAAGGTGGCTTGTATCACTTACTCGCACCAAGCGGTTTATCTGCAATTAATTTGGTCAATTCATGTTTTTTAAGTCAAGGGGATGAGGTTTGGGTCGCAGATAATATCTATGGCCCAAATATGGAACATCTGCGTAACCTAGAAACCCGCTACGGCATCATGGTCAAGGTTTATAACCCGATTGATGTCGATTCATTTAACCCTTCAGCGCAAGCCAAGCTTATCTGGTTAGAAGCGGCGGGTTCTGTCACCTTAGAGTTTCCTGATTTAGTCGGCTTGGTCAAAAAAGCCCAAGCCCATAACATTCTCACTGCACTGGACAATACGTGGGGTGCTGGTATCGCCTTTAATGCTTTTGATTTTGGCAATGAACACCTAAGCGTGGATATCAGTGTGCATGCCTTGACCAAATACCCAAGTGGTGGTGGCGATATTTTAATGGGCTCGGTAATTACACGAGATAAAAAACTTCATCACAAACTGTTTCGTGCCCACGCCATTCAAGGCATTAGTATCTCTGGTGATGACGCCGCGCAAGTACAACGCAGCCTGGCTTCTATGCGCTTGCGCTATGAACACCAGTCACAAAGTGCTTTAACTGTATTGAATTGGCTAAAACAACAGCCAGCCTTTGTACAGGTTTTACACCCAGCCGATGAAGCTTCCGCAGGACATCAGTATTGGAAAGAAATTTGTACAGAACAACACAGTGCAGGCTTGGTCAGCGTGGTATTTAATAAAAAATATAGCCTGCTAGATGTACGCTGCTTTTGCGATGCGCTGAAACTATTTAAGCTTGGTTTTAGCTGGGGTGGCCCAGTCAGTTTAGTCATGCTATATAACTTAAAAGATATGCGTGTACTCGAACATTCACACATTCAAGCCGGCTTACTGGTTCGCTTTTGCATAGGACTAGAACATCCTGCAGATTTAATACAAGATATAGAAAATGCACTACAACATTTAAATAAACAGCAACTCGAATAAATACAGGAACATCTATGGGTACACCAATTATTATTGGCAAAAAAACACAAGACACTACACAAGATGTGGTGCTTCATTCACAATTTGCAAACCGCCATGGTTTGATTGCTGGGGCCACAGGTACTGGTAAGACGGTGACGTTGAAGGTGTTGGCAGAAAGTTTTTCTCGGCTGGGTGTACCTGTATTTTTAGCCGATGCCAAAGGGGATGTTTCTAGCCTTGCCAAAGCAGGTGAAAGCAATCCTAAGTTTGACGAACGAATTAAAAGTTTAAATATCGAGAGCATTCCTTTTGCTGCCTCCCCTGTGGTGTTTTGGGATTTGTTTGGTGAACAAGGTCATCCCATTCGCACTACCATTTCTGAAATTGGCCCACTGCTCCTTGCCCGAATCCTCAACTTAAATGACACGCAAGAAGGTGTGTTATCTGCGGTCTTTCGTATTGCCGATGATCAGGGCTTATTGCTCATCGACTTTAAAGACTTAAAAGCCATGATCAGCTACGTCAGTGAACATGCAGCTGAATTTAAAAATGAATATGGCAATTTATCACCTGCAAGCTTAGGTGCAATTCAACGTAATTTGCTCGCATTGGCCGATCAAGGTGGTGACAAGTTTTTTGGTGAGCCTGCGCTCAATATCATGGATTTCATTCAAACGGATGCACAAGGTCGTGGCAACATCAATCTGCTCGCCGCCGACAAGTTAATGAATACCCCTAAGCTCTATGCGACTTTCTTACTTTGGATGCTGTCAGAACTGTTTGAACAATTGCCCGAAGTTGGAGATATGGATAAACCCAAACTGGTGTTCTTCTTTGATGAAGCACATTTATTGTTTGATAACGCCAGCCCTGCTTTACAAGAAAAGATTGAACAAGTGGTTCGTCTGATTCGCTCTAAAGGGGTCGGCATTTACTTTGTAACGCAAAACCCACTTGACCTACCTGAGAGTGTTTTAGGACAACTGGGTAACCGCGTTCAGCATGCGCTACGTGCATTTACCCCGAAAGATCAGAAAGCTGTTAAGACGGCAGCAGATACTTTTCGAGCCAATCCTGCGTTTAAAGTCGATCAAGTAATTACGGAACTGGCTGTAGGTGAAGCATTAATTAGCTGTTTAGACGAACAAGGCACACCACAAATCGTTGAACGTACTTGGGTGATGCCACCCTACTCTTCATTTAGCCCAATTGCTGTAGAAGAACGCAAAGCACTCATGGCAAATAGCGTTGTTGCAGGTGTGTATGACACCGAAGCAGACCGTGAAAGTGCCTATGAACTTTTGCAAAATAAAGTGGCAGAGCGCCAACAACAAGCTGTCCAAGCGGAACAAGATAAAATAGAAGCCAAAGAACAAGAAGCGTTAGCCAAACAACAAGCCAAAGAAGCAGATGCACTCGCTAAACAGCAAGCGCGTGAACAAGAACGCCTTGCGCGCGAACAACAAAAAGAAGCAGAGCGTTCAGCCAAACAACGTGAAAAACTGATTCAAGACACGGTAGGAACTTTTGCAAAAAGTGCTGCACGCAGCTTGGGCGGGTCGACAGGTCAGAAAATTATCCGTGGCCTCTTAGGTTCTATCTTCGGCAAGAAATAATCTAAAAGCCCAATTAAAAAGTACAAATTTATGGAATCTTTTTATATTCCATAATTTTTTTATGGTTTTTACTAAAACATGTATTGCGCGGATGTATTTAAAAATGTATTTTAAATACATCTTATAAATAACAGCCATGAGAGATCAGCTATGACTCCGCAGCAAATTGACCTAGTAAAAGCTACTGTTCCTGTTCTACGTGAAAATGGTGTCGCGCTGACTGGTTACTTCTATAATCGTATGTTGGGCAATAACCCTGACCTCAAAGAAACCTTTAACATGGGACATCAGCGCAGCGGTGCTCAGGCACAAGCCTTGGCGGGTGCTGTATTGGCTTATGCTGAAAATATTGAGGACCCATCTGTACTTTTACCAGTTATAGAATTAATTGCGCATAAACATGTGAGTCTTAACATTCAAGCGCCAGACTATAATATTGTCGGCGAAAATTTGCTGCACTCGATCAGTGAAGTATTAAGCATTTCAATGGAAGATCCACTGATTGCAGCTTGGGCAGCAGCATATGGACAATTGGCAGACTTGTTTATCAGCACTGAAAAAGCGATTTATGAGCAACATCAGCAAACTAAAGGCAGTTGGTTAGGTTGGCGTAATTTCAAAATCGCGAAAAAAGTGGCTGAAAGTAATGAAATCACCTCATTCTACCTTGAGCCTTCTGATGGTGGTGATTTACCAAAATATGAAGCAGGTCAGTACATCTCTGTACGTGTATTGGTCGATGAGCTGGGTCTAAAACAACCACGTCAATATACACTGTCGACCAACCCACAAGACAACTACTTACGTATCTCTGTAAAACGTGAAGATCAGAAAGGTGACTTGGTTCCAGGTTGGGTATCAAATACACTGCATGGCTTGGAGATCGGTTCAGAAATCGAAGTGTCTGCACCAACAGGTAATTTCTTCCTGATTGATTCACAAAAACGCAATGTCTTTATCAGTGGTGGTGTAGGTCTAACACCAATGATTGCGATGCTAAATCAGTTGGTGACTTTAGACATGCCACAACCTGTAACATTTATCCATGCCTGCCGTAGCAAACAAGTGCATGCAATGCATAAGCACATTCAGGATTTGGAAGCAAAATACCCACGTCTTAGCACCTTTACAGCGTATGAGTTCCCTCATGCTAATGATAAATTAGGTGAAGATTATGATGCTGCTGGTCGTCTAGACTTAGGCAGCATGGATACTGCACTGTTACCGATCAATGCGGATTATTACCTTTGCGGTCCAATGCCATTTATGGCTGAACAACAGAAAGCTTTAATTGCTCGTGGTATTCCTGCTAGCAATATTCACAGCGAAGCTTTCGGCACTGGTGGTGTAAAACACTAACTAAGCTATTCACCTGAAATACAAAGGGTTAGTTTAGTTATGCTAGACTAGCCCTTATTTATTTCTCTCAGACTCACAGTATTATCATGCAACTCAATAAATTCACCGATTATGCATTACGCATTTTGCTCTATATCGCACGTCCTCGTGATGTGCCTTATAACATTGCTGAAATTGCAGAAGACCTGCACGTTTCGCGTAATCACTTGGTGAAAATTGTGCATTTTATGGCAAAGCAAAACTGGTTAATCACCAGCCGCGGCAAAGGTGGCGGCATCCGCCTTAACCCTGAAGCACTTGAGGCTCAGCTCGGTCAAATCGTACGGATTTTGCAAGGTAATCACCAGATTGTTGAATGCAATGACCCACCCTGCGTACTGCGCAGTCAGTGTGGTTTAAAAAGCATTTTAGACCAAGCTTTAGAACAGTTTTATCAAAGTCTCGATCAGTACAAACTTGCCGATGTCTTGCAACCAAGCAGCGCATCTAAATTTACAACACAATCTCCAATTCGAATGATCAATCTCTAATTTCACTTTGCCTGCGACAAAATTCGCTTGCCTGCCCGACTTCCTTTATAATGCGTGTTGTTAAATCAGTTATTGAAGTTGGGTTATGCATCAGCACAGAGGAAAATCACGAAACAGTAAAGCGGCCAATGCGCCGAAGCAAAAGATTACTTATGAGAAAAAAGTAGACTCTGCGATTACTGAATATGCTGTGCGCTCGCTCAACTGGCTACGCAAAGCTGAGTTCTTAATGAGTGCGCCTAAACTCAACCTCTGCGTTGAAGATACCGGCTATGAAATTGCCTTTGCTGGCCGCTCAAATGCAGGGAAGTCGAGTGCCATTAATGCGCTCACCAACCAAAAGCAATTGGCTCGTGCGTCGAAAAAACCGGGTCGTACCCAAATGATCAACTTTTTCAGTTTAGGAAATCCTGATCAGCGTTTGGTCGACTTACCGGGTTATGGCTATGCCGCTGTACCTGAAGCGATGAAAATCGTGTGGCAAAAAGAGTTAGAAAACTATCTGATACACCGTGAAAGTTTACAAGGTCTTGTGCTGTTGATGGATATCCGTCATCCACTACAACACTTTGACGTCATGATGTTGGAATGGGCACATTCACGTAAATTGTTCGTGCATGTACTGCTCACCAAATCAGATAAACTAAACCGTGGCCCGGCTTCTAAAGCACTACAAGAAGTGAAAGCAGCATTGAAAAAAATGAAGCTGAACTTCTCTATCCAATTGTTCTCATCATTGAATAAACAAGGTTTAGAAGAGTTAGCGAGTGTCATGGCGGGTCGTCTTAACTTCACTTTAGAACAATCAACAGAGTTTGATCTTGATAGCATCCCTGAAGCATCGGATGATGATATTGAAATCGATGCAGATGCGGAAGCATTCGATGGCGTCGATACAACATCTGAAGATTTACCCCAAGCTGAAGGCAAAAATTCAGACCACTAATCCAGTAATTTTAAAGTCAGCGCAAGGATGATTGTCTGACAAAAAGTATCATCTGAAGATAATGAAATGTCCTGTATTGCTAATCACGATGCAGGATTTTTTTTGGATACTGAATACATCAGATGTGTACTCGATCACATAAAAACAAGGATAGGTCATGAAATTACTCTCCCGCTTGAGAAACACAAAACTTGGATCATCAATCGAATATAAAATTAAGCCACGTAAAGTGAAATTTGAGTGGCAAGATACTCAAGTTGACTGGGTACCCAACCAAGCTTTTGTCAGCTATTTTATTAATGAAATTAATATGATCTTACCGGCAGGTGAGTTTTGGTTTTGCCGTCTGTATAACAAAGTATTACCGCAAATTAGAGATGAAAAATTAGCAGAGGACGTTAAAACATTTATCCGCCAAGAAGCCATGCATGCTCAGGCGCATAACTCTGCCAATAAAGAATATCTATCTCAGCGCAATATCAGTATTCAACGCAACCTTGAAATCATGGACTTTCTCTTTGGCAAACTGCTTGCGGACCAACCTTTAGGGCTCAACGTACCTAAAGCTTTGGATCATCAGTGGGATCTCTTTCGTTTAGGGGTAATTGCAACAGTTGAGCACATGACCTGTGTACTAGGCAAATATGCTTTATACAACAAAGAGTGGGAACGCCTCGGTGCCGATCCGAATATGCTCGATCTAGTAAAATGGCATGGCGCAGAAGAAATAGAACATCGTACCGTGGCTTTTGATTTGTATCGTCATCTCGGTGGGGGCTATATTTCTCGCTATTATCAAAGTGTGATCGTGATTGCTGCCGTACTTGGTCTATGGGTCGATGGTGCAGCACATATCATGCAGCAAGACTCGCGCTATGCATCGATTAAACCTGCCGTATATAAACCGTGGATTTGGCGTGAATGGGCGCGTATCGCGCAAAAAGACAATCGCTTATTGCCACATCCACTTTGGTTAGTGTCGCAGCAATTGGGGTATTTAATGCCTTGGTACGATCCTGTACATGAAGCAAAAACTGAAGATGCGATTGCCTATCTCGACAACTCTCCTGCTGCAAAACGCGCCGCACTGAAAGTTGCTTAAACACTATTTAAAATTTGTATTAAGCAGGGTTCGCCCTGCTTTTTTTGTGCTCACATCCATTACGCTCCATTTTTTACTGAGCAATCAACACACTCAAGATGGATAGGCTCATAAGTTCGATGTTTAAAGTACAGTTATTCCAAGTTCCCTATTCTCTTTAAAATGCATTTATACTCAGCCTTATCCTAAAATAAAAATACACCGTTCAGGAGCATCTCCATGCACGCTCACATCTCCGTTATTACACTGGCTGTGAAAGATTTACACGCTGCATTCGCGTTTTATCAGGAGGGTTTAGGTCTAAATAGCACAGGGATTATTGGGACTGAATTTGAACATGGCGCTGTGGCATTTTTTGATTTACAACACGGTTTAAAGCTCGCACTCTGGCCGCAAGATAGCCTGAGTCATGACACCGGAATCAGTACATCTGCGTTTTGTCCAACTCAAATGTCTCTCGGACATAACGTCAACAGTACCGCAGCCGTCGATCAAATCATGCAACAAGCCCAACGCGCTGGTGCAAAACCAATTAAGCCAGCACAGCCCACGTTTTACGGTGGTTATGCAGGCTATTTTCAAGACTTAGATGGACATCTGTGGGAGATCGTCTACAACCCACATTTTAGCTCTTTATCTGCTTAATTCGACAACGCTGGTTCATCTACATCTCGCGTATGACGATCCACCACCACACTAATCATCATATCACCCTGTACGTTCACCACAGTCCGTACCGTATCCAATAGACGATCGATCGGCAGCAATATCGCAATGGCTTCTGCAGGAAGCCCAACCGATTGTAAAACCATAATCATTGTCACCATTCCAGCACTTGGAATGCCCGGTGCGCCGAGTGACGCAATCATGGCGGTTGCACAGACAATTAACTGCTGACCCAAGGTTAAATCTAAGCCCATCAAGTTAGCAATAAATAACGCAGCAGCAGCTTCATACAACGCTGTACCATCCATATTTAACTGTGTGCCCAATGGAATCACAAAACCTGCTGTTTGAGGACGTACGCCTAAATTTTCCTGCGCACATTTCATCGACAGTGGCATCGTTGCTGAACTTGAACTGGTTGCAAAAGCAGTGATTAAGGCAGCTCGTGTTCCTCTAAAAAATGTCAGTGGACTCATTTTCCCAAAAATCCAAAGCAGCAGAGGTAACACCACTGCCCCATGGAAAATCGTGGTCCCTGTGACTACGGCAGCAAACTCCGCGAGGCGACTCAACACCGAAATATCTTCGGTAGCAATCAATTTAGCCAATAATGCAAAAATACCAATCGGTGCAAGCTTCATCACCCAACCGATGATCATCATCATGATGTCAAAAAATTGCTGACTGAGCTTTCTCACACTTCGAAATTTTTCACCGCCTTTGACCAAGGCCACACCTAAAAATAGTGAAAACACCACGACAGCGAGTACATTGCCATCACTAAAGGCTTTAAACGGATTGATCAGTGTATTTTGAATAAAATTGGTAAAGAATGAACCTGCTGTGAGGGTGTCAGGACTCTGATGTTGTTGCATTGCATCTTGGAACATGACGATGTCCACGCCCTGCCCAACTTTAAAAATATGCGCACATGCTAGACCCAAGATCAGTGCCAAAGTCGTGGTGGTGACACAGCAAGCTAAGGTAATTTTCCACGTTCGACTCAGCTGACCACCCGCTTGTAAATTCGATACCCCCACCACAATCGAACTAAAGATCAGCGGAACCAAGATCATTTTCAGCAAGCCAATAAAAATACTACTGGCAATCCCCAAACCATACAGACTGGCGGATAAAAACTGCGTCTCTGGAAACTGAATTAATAAAAACCCAAATGCCACACCCAATATTGCGGCAATTAAAATCTGCGTATTTAAGCTCATTGTGCCTTGCATTTATCATCCTTTATTCAGGCACTATGCCATGTGACCCACTGGGAATCGAGGAATTTTTTGTCACATGCACTGCTGCAATTCTGCAAAGCATGAATTCAGCTCCATTCAACGTGTACCGTACCCCTAACTAGATAGCTCGAATCCGCGAGTAGCTTCATACCAAATATTGACGGACATAAAAAACCGAATCAGAAGATTCGGTTTTTTGAGTATTCACCATGTACGACTTAACACATAGTGCTCAAAGCTTACTGGGTTTCAATTTCGCGTAAACGGATCAAGCCTTCTTGTGTCGTACTACAGACCAACTCACCGTTTTGCCACATGCGACCGAAATTTAGACCACGTGAACTGGCACTGACGGTAGCATCCATGTCATAAAGCATCCATTCATCCACACGGAATGGCTTATGGAAATACATGGCATGGTCAATACTTGCACACTGTAAACTTGGTGATAAATAACTTAAACCATGTGGACGTAATGCAGTCGTCATCAGCGTAAAGTCTGAATAGAATGCCGCAATAGCCTGATGTAAAGAGATGTCATCAACATCGGCAGCAATAGTGTCATGGGTACGAATATAGTGTGCATACGATGGCGCAGCAGGCTGCGGTTGGTACGGGTTTTGTGGATCAATCGGGCGAATTTCCACATGGCGGTCGCGCATAAACGATGCACGGATGTTTTCAGGGACAAACTCCACCATCATTCGTTTTAGCTCAGCTTCAGATTTTAAATCTTCCACGGCTGGATATTCTGGCTCTGCAACTTGATAGTTCAACCCTTCTTCTTGCTCTGCAAATGACACCATACACATGAAAATGGTTTTACCATGTTGAATCGCACGAACCTGACGACTCACAAAACTGCGTCCATCGCGAATACGATCCACTTCATAAATGATTGGTGCATTGATATCACCGCCAAATAAGAAATAGGCATGTAAAGAATGAGCAGGTCGATCTGTCGTATAAGATGCCGCACGTAGCGCCTGACCTAAAACCTGTCCGCCAAAGACACGTTTCCCGACCAAATTTCGGCTTTGCCCACGAAAAATATTTTCTTCTAATTTTTCAAGGCTGAGTAAATCAACCAACTCTTGTGTTAAGGCATTCATAACAAACCTATCTATCATTCGGGATTAAGCTAACGCAGGCAACATCAACAGATGTTTAAATATATTTTCCATTTTGCCATAAATCCAGACTAAAACCCTAAAGATTCGCTGACTGATCTGTCACCTTGCTGATGCAATATAACTGCTAAAAATACGTTTTTTAACGATAAAATCTTACAATATCTATGCAATTTGTCAGAAAATGACATACAGTTTTTAAGTACAATTACGCAGAATAGATTCCCCTCAGAATCTCTGTGGTTTGGTCATGAAAAGTAGGAGTTTGTATGTCCAAGAGCGGCTTTGGTCAGATGTATCGAAAGCTTTCGAGTAAACTGCTTGACCTTGTGGTAACACCGCATGTTTTAGGTGAAGTCCCTGTAGAACCTGTAGTGACTGAAACCGATACAGATACCGGCGTACAGACAACGAAAATTACCTGCTACGTTCTGCAAAATCATTCACGGAGTAATGCTTTAATTGTCGATGGTGAAACCCGTCGTTTAAAGCTACACCCTGCACTCGACCCAATGACTCTGGGTACACAAACAGAAAAAGCCTCTGTGGTGTTTTTACAACATCATGATGAAGACAACTTACTCAATCCACCGCCACATGCCTTTCCACCTCGTTTATTGCGTTTAATTGAGGTTTTGGAAAAAAATCCTGATGCGGATGTTGAGCTCGTTCCTGTAACCGTGCTGTGGGGTCGTGAACCCGATAAAGAAGATTCTTGGTTTAAATTATTATTTACCGATACATGGTCTACACCAAGCAAAGTGAAGCAGTTGGTCAATATTGGTTTGCACGGTCGTCAATCGTACCTCGAATTCCATGAGCCACAGTCTTTGCGTCGTTTGGTTGAATATGCCAAAACTACACATCCAAACTTGTCACCTGCGACTTATATTGTCAGCACACTGAATGATTATTTAGATGCGCAGCGTGAAGTGGTTTTGGGTCCGGATTTATCCGACCGTCGTAATGTGATGCACGGACTGATCAAATCTACGGATGTGCAAGATGCGATTCGTCGTGAAAGCATTCGCAGTAAAATCAGTATGGTTGAAGCTGAACGTCGTGCGATTGGTTATTTAAATGAAATCGTTTCTGACTATTCAGCCTCAACGGTTCGTTTTGCTGACTTAGCCCTGACTCGTCTGTGGACACAGCTTTATGATGGCGTCGAAGTGCATAACTTCAGTACCGTTCGTGAACTAGCCAAAGACTACGAGATCATTTACACCCCATGTCATCGTAGCCATATCGACTATTTATTATTGTCATATGTGATCTATAAACGTGGCTTAATGGTGCCGTACATTGCTGCGGGCGATAACTTAAACATGCCATTTGTCGGGCAAATTTTACGTGGCGGCGGTGCGTTCTTTATTCGTCGTTCATTCCGTGGCAATGGTCTCTACACCACCGTATTTAAAGAATACCTCTACAGTATTTTGGCGCGTAATACACCGCTTGAATACTTCATCGAAGGTGGGCGTTCACGTACTGGTCGTTTATTACCACCGAAGACCGGCATGCTCGCCATGACTGTCCATGGTCATTTACGTAATCCAGCCAAACCGATCGTGTTCTTACCGACCTATATCGGCTATGAGCGTTTAATGGAAGGTGCGACCTACGTTGGCGAAATGAATGGTAAGCCGAAAGAAGGCGAATCGATCATTGGGATTATGAAAACTCTGCGTAAGATCGAACGTATTTTCGGTAAAGTGCATTTGAACTTTGGTGAGCCGGTTTTCCTTGATGATATGTTGAAACAGCATAATGCAAGCAACATCAAAATCGAGAAAAATGACGACCCAATTCCGCCAGAAGTTTCGGATGCCATTAACAGTTCTGCACACGTGATTTTAGAAAATATTAACCGTGCAGCAGTGGTGAACCCGGTTTCATTGCTTTCACTGATTTTATTGGCGACATCTAAACATACTTTAGATGAAGAGATTTGCATTAAGCAGTTAGATACCTATCGCGATCTTTTAACTGCCTTACCTTACGATGAACGCATGCAAGTGACACCGCTATCGGGTAAAGAAATCATTGCTTATGGCTTGAAACTCAAGCTGATTAAACGTGTTAATCATGTCCTTGGCGATATTATTGCCATTGCTGATAATCAAGCGGTGCTGTTAACCTACTTCCGTAACAACATCCTGCACGCATTTATTTTGCCATCACTCATTGCCGCTTTGGTTGAACATAATGGTTCTATTCGCCGTGGTGATTTGATTAATGTCATTCGTACACTCTATCCATTCTTAAAAGCTGAGTTATTCCTCAAGTGGAATGATGAAGAGCTTAAAGATCAGATCTGTGCGTATGCAGAAGTACTGATCAAAGCCAAGCTAATTTCTGAAGATGCAGAAGGCAACCTGATCTCCCCTGCGCCTAACTCAGAGCAGCACAATCAGTTAGTGGTCTTGGCTGCACCTGTGATGCAAAGTCTTGAGCGTTACTACATGACTTTGGCTTTAATCACACAACGTGGTTCAGGCAACATCTCAACCCGTCAAGTTGAAGAACTCAGCCACTTGGTTGGTCAACGTCTATCTGTGTTGTATGAATTTAACTCGCCAGAGTTCTTTGATAAGGCCTTGTTCCAAAGCTTTATTAAAGTCTTAACGCAACAAGGTTATATCAGTACCAATGAAAACAACGCCATTGTGTTTGATGAAAATTTCCAAAATGTTGCGCAATATGCCAACCTCGTTTTGGATGATGTGACACTCCAAATGTTGCAACACATTACGACCTTTAGTGATGAAGAGTTAAAAGAAGCACTAGATAAAGTAGCTGCGGAACAAGCCAAAAAACGCTTGAAACGTAAGAAGAAATAAACTGTTCTGATTTTTCCGCTATAAAAGTGGAAGAA
Source organism: Acinetobacter sp. YH12097 (assembly GCF_013419225.1). NCBI lineage: Bacteria > Pseudomonadati > Pseudomonadota > Gammaproteobacteria > Moraxellales > Moraxellaceae > Acinetobacter > Acinetobacter sp. YH12097. The sequence continues at coordinate 70,458 of NZ_VPAN01000007.1, forward strand.
TATGAGCAAAATCAGGGACAAGTTGTAAAAGGCTTGTCTCTGTTTTTTGGACTATACAAAAGTATTTAATATTTTCTTTTTTAAAATTAAGGTATGTACATGCCAAAATTTTGTAGTTCCATTGGCTAGCGGTTTATTGCCTTTAAATTCATCGATATAAATAATATCAAAGTCCGCATCAAACAATTGTTTAAGTTCTTCCTGTTCAAAACCTATAAACTTTTCAGAAAAATTATTTACCCAATGATCATCTTTTCCTAACAGTTGTATGAGTAAAATGCCTTGCTCACTTAAGGATTCCTGCATTTTCTTTAAAACACTTTCAAGCGAATCCGTAGAACAAAAAAATAAACTGAATAAAGCAATAATTAAACTAGCTTTAGGATAGCTATAGTCTTCAAAGGCCTGATTAGAAAATAAAAAATTCTTATTGTCTTTAAATTTACTTAGACAGATATTTTTAGCTTCAACAGTTGGATCAAATGCATATACTTTAAAATTATGACGGAGTAGAAATGATGATTCATTTCCTGCACCACAACCACAATCAATCGAGATCTTTGGTAAATTTTCAAAATAACTCAAAGCTTTTTCCAGAATCGGTCTATGGGGTAGATTCTGAGTAAGTTCAGCAAATGATTTTGTCATTATTTAAATTTTATCCTTTGAGATCCATTCTAAAATTTGAACAATACATGTTGTAAAAGACCTATCTTATTCATTTATAGAATTTCTTTTAATACTCACAAAGCTGCTCTGAATTTTATACGTCACGCCAATTTTACATACACATCACAATCAATCGTGCGCTAACTTAAAACCACTCTCCATCATCCGCGTTGCATAAATCTTTTTACCTGTTTCTACTTCACTCTCTAAAACCAATTCGGGTAAATGCATAGCTCTTTGCAATTCCAAGATTCGCTCATGCAAAGGTTGAGGTTTATTATCAGTACAAATATATGATTTTTCAGGATGTTCCACGTGAAGTAGATGACACAGAAATTTTGCCAAATCATCGATATGTATTCGATTTGACCAATGAATATTGGGATAGCGATGAGTCGTTTCTGCCAGTTTCTGCATTCGTGTTGTCGATGTGCCATAAATTCCAGATGGACGTACGATCACGCATTCGTTAGGAAATGCTTGTGTGTAGCGATGCTCCATTTCCAGTAACAACATGCCCTGCTCATCGATCGGATGTGGCACAGTGTCATCATCAATCCGCTCCCCCGCATGTTCACCATAGACACGAGTGGAAGACACCACGATTAAACGTTGTATTGGATAATGTGCTAATGCTTGAACAATCGGCTGTACAGAATCGACATAAGTGTGTCGGTAAGCATCCACAGCATTGAGTTGAGCATGACGTGCAGGAGCCAAAAGAACATAGACTACATCAATCGGTTGAACCTGCGACAAATCCAGTTGGTGAACATCTTGGATTAAATGTTCTGCAAAATCATCCTCTTTCGCACTACGACTCACTGTGGTAATTTGGTGACCTTGCTGAAATAATTGTTTAGCAACACGTTGCGATGTTTTACCATAACCGATAAATAGAATATGCATCAAACGACCTATTCTCAGAACTGATCCATTTAGATCATATAAACCGAAGTTGAGGGGACATGGCTGCCGTCCATCAATTGCAAGGGGTTGGCAATGCCGCCGCTGCTTTACTTGAAAAACTAAATATTTTCACGACAGATGATCTTTTGTTTCATCTGCCACGCGACTATGAAGATCGTAGCACGATCATCCCCATGAACCAATTAACCGTGGGCCGCAGTTATTTACTAGAAGGCACGGTCAAAAATATCGACTTCCCACCCGGTAAGCGTAAATCGATGGCCGCCCTTTTGGATGACGATTGTGGCAAAGTCACTTTACGTTTTTACCATATCTACAAAGGCATTACTGATCGGGTAAAACCGGGAAATCGTTTACGGATTTTTGGTGAAGTCCGTGTTGGTGCTCGTGGCTTAGAAATGTATCATCCTGAACTACAGGTGATTACTGAACACACGCCTTTACCTCAAACCCAACTCACTGCGATTTACCCTGCAACTGAAGGCTTAACACAGCCCAAACTGCGTGAATACGTCAAACAAGCACTACAGTTATATAGTGATGACTTACCTGAATTATTGCCAGAAAAATTCACCAATGGCTATGCCCTAAAACAAGCACTGGACTATATTCATCACCCCCCTGTCGATGCCAATATGTTGCAACTCAGCCAAGGTTCTCATCCTGCACAGCAACGTTTAATTTTCGAAGAATTGGTTGCCCATCAGGTCAGTTTGCTCAGCCGCCGTGCTTATATTCAACAAATCGAAGCACCGTCATTCTCTGCAAGTAAGAACTTCACCAAACAGCTTTTAAGTACGCTGCCATTTGAAATGACTGGCGCACAAAAACGCGTATCCAAAGAAATTGCGGTCGATCTGAAAAAGAACAAACCTATGCTGCGACTCGTACAAGGCGATGTGGGTGCAGGTAAAACTTTGGTTGCAGGCGTGGCTGCCTGTCATGCGCTCGAGGAAGGTTGGCAAGTGGCCATGATGGCGCCGACAGAAATTTTGGCCGAACAACATTATCTAAATTTCAAAAAATGGTTTGAGCCTATGGGACTGACCGTGTCCTGGCTTTCAGGCAAGCAAAAAGGTAAAGCTCGAGCTGCAGCAGAACAAAGTATTCAAGATGGTTCCGCCAATTTAGTGGTTGGCACGCATGCTTTATTTCAAGACAATGTTCAATTTGCCAAATTGGGTTTAGTGATTATCGATGAGCAACACCGTTTTGGTGTCGATCAGCGTTTGGCACTTCGGAACAAAGGTCTCAATGGCATGACACCGCATCAACTGGTGATGACGGCAACCCCTATTCCTCGTACTTTGGCGATGTCGGCTTATGGCGACTTAGATACCTCGGTGATTGATGAACTGCCACCCGGTCGTACACCGATTCAAACGGTCACCATTCCACTTGACCGTCGTGAAGAAGTGCTACAGCGGATTGCCAGCAATTGTGCTGAAGGCAAACAAGCCTATTGGGTCTGTACCCTAGTGGAACAATCCGAAACCTTAGATGCTCAGGCCGCTGAAGCGACTTTTAATGAAATTAAAGAACGCTTTCCAGACCTCAATATTGGTCTGGTTCATGGCAAAATGAAGGCCGATGAAAAGCAAGCAGTGATGCAGCAATTTAAAAATAATGAATTGCAATTACTGATTGCAACCACCGTCATTGAAGTCGGTGTTGACGTCCCGAATGCCTCGATCATGGTGATTGAAAATGCAGAACGCTTAGGGCTTTCACAGCTACATCAGCTACGTGGTCGTGTAGGACGTGGTGCCAAAGCCAGTTTCTGTGCCTTGCTGTATAAAAATCCTTTATCGCAAAATGGGCAAGAGCGTTTACGCATTATGCGCGAGACCAATGACGGCTTTATTATTGCTGAAAAAGATTTGGAAATTCGCGGCCCCGGTGAACTCCTCGGCACTAAACAAACGGGCGATATGGGCTTTCGTGTAGCAAAATTAGAGCGAGATGACCATTTACTCAATCAGGCACACTATGTGGCTCAACAAGTCCTGAATGACTATCCTGCACAGGCTCAAGCGCTTTTAAAACGATGGCTGCCTGAAGCTCCTCGGTACGCCTATGTATAAAATTAGGATGATGGATCGATTATCCTAAAAATGCAGATTGGCTTTAACCAGTAAGCTTGTCGAACAGGTTGCTGTGGTGTCGTGATTGCACTTCACAGCAATCTGTGCAAAATACTCAAAAAAGAATGATTAGAATAAAAACATGCTCCAATCCATCCAACATTTCATCCGAAAAGGAATGCAGAGCGTTTCCCGTTGCCTGCTCTGTGGTATCGATCGACAACAACATCATTCGCTTTGTACCGACTGCTGGGCACAATTGCCTTGGTTTAAACAAATGGTTAATCGCCATGAACACAGCATCTCTTGTGCCTTTCTCTATGATTTCCCAATAGATCGCATCATCCAAAGCTATAAGTATGAGCAACAATTGCACTATCAAAATTTACTGGCACAGAGCCTTTTAAGCTTGCGCTTAGCTAGGGTTCAAGCCATCGTGCCCATGCCTATTTCAGTTGAACGCCTTAAAGACCGTGGATACAACCAAATGCTGCTCGTTGCACACATGATAGCAAAGCAATTGCGGATCCCTGTTTGGCAACCAGTGATTCGTCAAGCACAGCACGCTCAAAAAGGTTTAAGTCGGCTAGAACGCCTAGAAAATATCGAACAACAATTTATTATCGACCCAACCGAAAAACGCCGTTTCCGTAAAGTCCTCATCATCGATGATGTGGTGACCACGGGGAGTTCAATCCATGCATTAAGTACGCTGTTACATCGGCTACATTGCACGCAGGTATATGCCGCATGCATTGCTGCAGCACAGCCTTAGTTTCTAACATCAACCACTAATAAAGAAACTGAGCAAGCGAAGCGGTTTAGCTTTCAACAAGAGATCGCGCCTGCTGCTTCACCCAAGGAATCACCACCTCACGTGTTAAAGGTGCGAGTTTTGTCTGTGTATCATCCAAGCTGACCCATTGCATTGCTGCAATTTCTGCATCAATTTTCGGTTCACCTTGCAACTGGACCAGATAGACATAACTCACCAGTAGATGATCGGCTTCGTTCGCAGCGGCCGTTTCAAAACGACCAATGAATTGTTCAATCTGCGCAGCGCAGCCAATTTCTTCCTGAATTTCACGTAGCATGGTGATTTCAGGGGCTTCATTGGGTTCTAACTTGCCACCCACTTGCATAAAGAATGCCGTGTGTTTTTTACGAACCACTAAAAGTTCATGCTGTTCATTTAGAATAATGGCTGCGGCAACAGTGATAGTTTTCATCAATCTTGTTCCAAATCGGTGATAAAGGCTGTACGTTCAACCATGCCCCATTTCGGCTCTGGCGCAGTGAAATGTTGAAACTTTTCAACAATCGTTTCAATATTATCTTCTGTAATTAAGCCTTCGATAAAACGCGGATGGGTAAAGCCTTTTTCTGCAGTTGTTTTTAGAAAATTCAATAAATCGTCATAAAAACCATCTACATTGAGAAAGGCACATGGCTTTAAATGAATGCCCAATTGAGCCCACGTCCACTGCTCAAAAATTTCCTCTAAAGTCCCTGCTCCACCTGGAATCGCCACAAAACCATCCGAGAGTTCAGACATTTTGGTTTTCCGTTGTTGCATATTTTCTACCACATGCAATTCGGTTAAATCTGGATGTGCCAATTCTTTATCGACCAAGACTTTTGGAATCACCCCAATGACTTGCCCACCTGCACGCAAAGCACTATCTGCCACAACACCCATCAAACCTGAACGACCACCACCATAGACCAGTGTGATGCCTCGTGCCGCTAAATGACGACCGACTTTTTCAGCCACCTGTAAATAGGCAGGATTGTTACCAAGGGCGGAACCACAGAAAATTGCGATAGATTTCATTTATAATCACCATCAGATCAGGAACGCTATGCTGGAAAAATCAACTTTAAACAGATTTTTTCATAAAATAAGCATTAGAACAGTGTTTTTCAGCAAATCCTTGTCTAAAATACACCCATTCATTTTTAACTTACTGCGCAAGGGGAAAAGACAACATGCTTGAAGCCTTTTACGCCACAGAGCGCGGTAGCCTGGAAGATGTCACCATCAATGGTGACTTCGATTTACATCAGGATTTAGTCTGGCTCGATCTCATTGCCCCGTCTCAGGAAGAGCAGCAATGGATTATGGATGCCTATGATCAAAATTTACCTACATTAAAATCATTAGAAGATATTTCGTCGAGTGCACGATTCTACCGTGATGACGACGGTATTTTGCACATCAGCACCTATTTTTTAACGAAAAATAAAAATTTTCAGGTCGATGGCGAACCCGAAGAAAATGCCAGCACCTTAGCTACCGTACAAACGGTTGCCTTTATTTTGCATAAAGAACGCTTATTCACTTTACGGGGTGAAAAGCTGGTGGCTTTCCGTGCCTTTCGTGCCCGCGCGCGTCGTAATGATTATGAAATTGACTATAAAGATCCAACTTGGATTTTATTGGGTCTTTTAGAAGCCAAACTCGATGAACTTGCGGATATCTTGGAAGATATCCACAAGGACTTAGAAAAGTATTCCACAGAAGTACTGAATAACCGTCATCGTGAGATGATTTTAGACTTAGATGACATGATTACCCGACTTGCGCATTTAGAAGATATGCTCGGGAAAGCTCAGCTGTGTCTGATCGACTTACGTCGTGTTCTCACCTTCCTGTCACGTCCTCGCGCATTGGGCAGTCATATTTATGATGCCGACATCCGAGAACTCAGCGAAGACGTACGCTCTCTTGTTGAGCATGATGCCTTCTTGTTCCAAAAGGTTCGATTCTTACTGGATACCACCTCTGGATTCATTAACACCGAACAGAATGATACGATTCGTCGATTCTCGATTTTACCAAGTATGCTTGCGCCACCGATGTTAGTGGCCAGTGTCTATGGGATGAACACCGACGTACTGCCATTCGCGCATGGTACGACCAGTTTTATCGTGGTCAGCTTAATCATCGTGGCATTCTTTATTGGCCCATTGATGTACTTCCGCTGGAAGAAATGGATTTAATCCGTTCCTATTGCGTAGACTTGCGAGAGTTTCTTATCCCGCTGAAATAAAAAAAGCACCTTACGGTGCTTTTTTTATTTAGATCAATTGCAAGTCATGCTCAAGATGACAAGCTTGAATAATCTTCATCATTTTTTCAGGGACTGCTTTAAACTGCAAACCTTGCGCTTTTGGCGTTTGACGTAACCAACGGACCAAAACAGCTAAAGCCAAAGTACTGCCATGCTCAAGCTCAGCAAGATTGACCACCAAGGGAAAAGCTTGCTGTTGTTGAATCAATTTCAAGCCGTCTTGATAGTACAATTCGGCATTGTTGTAATCGATTTTGCCTGAAACCATCAATTCTTGTTGATGAAGTTTAATCACACATCACCTATCTTATTTTTTCTTGTCCAATGCTGCATCAGCATCAGGTTTGAAATTCGCAATTGCTTTATCAATGTTACCGCCATTACGTTTTACAGTTGCCGCAAACTGATTACGGAATTGTAAGCCTAGGTCGATACCCGAAACGTTGATATTACGGATTTTCCATTGTGAACCTTTATCCGCCAACTGGAAAGAAACTGGAATTTTTTCACCGTTGTTATGGAAATCAATCGTTACAACAGGGTTCTTACTGTTCGATGCTTTATATGGACGCATGCTATATGTTTGGTTACTAAACTTGGCAAAAGCTGAACCATAGTTTTCGATCAGTGTTGCACGGAAGTTACGTTCAAACTGCGCACGTTGAGCCGCTGAGCTGTATTGATTCGTTGCATACGTACCCATCACGATACGTGTGAACGCTTGTGAATCGATATACGGGTCTAAGTTTTGACGAACAATCGTTTTCACAGCCGCAGGGTTATTTTGTAGTTTTGCGTGGTCTGCTTTTAAACGTGTAATGAGGCCATCAGCCACTTTTTTTACAAATGCAGGTGGTGCTTCGCTTGGAGCAGCAAAAGCTGTACCTGCCATCATAGTTGATAAGATACTTGCTGTAAGCGTATGTTTTAACAATGTGTTCACTTAATTTCTCCTAAAAATTATTCAACAAATGCAGGTTCTTCTGCCGTTGTTGTGTCAGCAGCTTCTGTTTTTTGTTCAGCATCTGCTGTGTTGTCAGATTTGTTCCCTGCACCACCGGTCACAAATTTAGACACCAAATCTTCGATTTCCATCGTACCTTGGGTATTACCAATTTGGTCACCACGTTTTAAGAAGTTGACACCACCACCCGGTACAATTTTCAAATATTTCTCGCCCAATAAACCATTGGTTGCGACCATAATGTAAGCATCTTCATCGATATTGGTGATGGATTTCATGTTAGCAATCAGTTGCTGTTCCATTTCTTTTTGTTTCGCAGGTGTTGCTGCTTCATAGTCTGATGTGTAACGCAGCTCTTCGAGTGCATTCTTTTGCACTTCTTTTAATTGTTCTGCGTTATAAGAGGTTAATGAGCCATCCATAATCAGATGTGCTGTCACTAAACGCGTCACAGGATCGAGTTTCAACGATTCCACTTGACCGACTTTGACACCGCTTAAGGTGACTTTGGCACGGGGTTTAATCCCGTTTACATTTTCAAATGTCGCGGTCAATTCATAACTGTCTTCGATGTTATTGCCGACCAAACCACTCACACGCATCGCCAAGAAGAAAATAGCGATAGCAAAAAGAATGACAAAAAAACCGACGGCCAGTTCACTCGTACGTGATTTCATTAAATACCTCCGAACATGACCGCAGTCAACACGAAATCTGATCCTAAAACACACAACGAAGAATACACGACTGTACGTGTGGTCGACGTTGCAATACCTTCTGAAGTTGGGACACAGGCATAACCCTGATAGACCGCAATCCATGTACAAATTAATGCAAAAACAAAACTTTTGATGATGGTGCCATTAAAGACGTCTTTAAAGAATTGCACACTGTTCTCGATGCCACTCCAATAAGAGCCTTCATCTGCACCTAAAAAATCAACACCCACCAATTTACCGCCCATGATGCCGACCGCAGCGAAAATCACCGACAACATTGGCAAGCTAAAAATACCAGCCCAAAGTCGAGGCGAGATCACTCGTTTTAATGGATCGACCCCGATCATTTCCATACTCGACAACTGCTCAGTGGCTTTCATCAAACCAATTTCAGCCGTCAAAGCAGAACCTGCACGACCTGCAAAGAGTAAAGCCGCAACCACAGGTGCAAGTTCACGCAGTAAAGTCAGTGCAACGGCTGTGCCGAGCATCGCTTCACTACCAAAGGTCGACAGAATGCTATACATCTGCAAACCCAGTACCGAGCCAATAAATAAGCCAGATACCACAATAATCAGTAATGAAAGCACACCAACACGGTACATCTGATAAATAAACAATTTCACGCCAAGTAAAGTCGGCATGGAAAAAAGAATCTGCAGCAACATAATGGTTGCTACGCCGATTCCTCGAACACGTTCAATGACGCGTCTACCTAATGCGGCAATAGCATTCATGAACGAACCTCATGATTTAAATAGGGCTGATGACTGAATTGATAATCGACCGGACCTTCTACCGAACCCGTCAAGAACTGCTTCACAAAAGGCGAAGCATGTGCTTTTAACTGCTCAGGTGTTCCCTCGCCCTGCACTTTCCCTTCAGCCACCACATAGATGTAATCTGCAATTGATAAGGTTTCAGCTACATCATGCGAGACAATAATGGTGGTTAAATCTAAAGCTTCACGTAGCGAACGAATCAAGCGGGTTAAAACCCCCATCACAATCGGGTCCTGCCCTGCAAAGGGTTCGTCATACATGATCAGCTCAGGATCGAGTGCAATTGCACGGGCCAAAGCCACACGACGATTCATACCACCTGAAAGTTCAGAAGGCATCATTTGTTCTGCACCGCGTAAACCAACAGACTCTAATTTCAACGCAACAATTTCAGCGATCAAATGCTCTGGCAACTTGGTATGCGCACGAATGGGAAAGGCTACGTTTTCGTATACCGACATATCGGTAAATAATGCGCCGCTCTGAAACAACATCCCCATACGCGCACGCGCAGCGAAGAGCTCCTGACGTGACATCTGTGCAATGTCCTGCCCATCAAGCAACACTTCTCCATTATCGGGAGTCAATTGACCACCAATTAAACGGAGTAAAGTCGTTTTACCTGTACCAGATGGACCCATAATTGCAGTGATCTGACCACGACGAATTTTTAAACTGACATTGTCATAAATGACGCGCTCTCCTCGCTTAAAACTCAGGTTTTTCACTTCGATCAGTGCCTGAGTCTGAGAAGACGTTTGATTATTCATAGCTGAGGATTTTCCTGCATTTTTTTCAGCATGCATACTATAAAGGATTGAAGTTTAAAATGTTACCATTGCATGAGCGCATATCCCTGCATTCCATCAGGTAAATTGTTTTTTATTATTAATGCGATTTTATAAAGGGTGTTTTCAACCCAATAGAAGAATTTAGTTAAAATAATTGTATATATAGTAAACGATATTACACAATAAGAGTGTCAAACCGATATAAGGCATAAGTACCTCGATCATCACTGTACGCATATTTGCCAACGCGTTTCCGTTCAAATTAATTATCATTAAACACATAAAGTTTGATCAAGTATACATTTTTCTGATTAAAAAGCTAATTTAAATCCATAAAAAAAACCGGTGTTTCCACCGGTTTTTTCGATATTTCTTTCGAAATTCAATTAGTCATTGAATTTACGACGTGGACGATCTTCACCGAAAGTGCGTTCGCCACGTGGTTTATCATCACCGAAACGTTTTGGACGGTCATCGCCGAAACGTTTTGGACGATCTTCACCAAATGAACGTTGAGGACGGTCACCGTTGAATTCACGACGTGGACGATCTTCACCAAATGAACGTTTTGGACGATCGCCATAACCTTCACGAGCTGGTTTGTAGTCTACACGGTTACCACGGTTGTCATCGTTCGAACGACGGTCAAAACCACCTTCACGACGTGGACGATCGCTGTTAAATTCGCGACGTGGACGATCTTCAAAACCGCCTTCACGACGTGGACGATCGTTGTTAAATTCGCGACGTGGACGATCTTCGAAACCGCCTTCACGACGTGGACGATCGTTGTTAAATTCGCGACGTGGACGATCTTCGAAACCGCCTTCACGACGTGGACGATCGTTGTTGTATTCGCGACGTGGACGATCTTCGCCACCGAATGAACGACGTTCGCCATCACGGTTGCCTTCACGACGTTTGAAGTTTGATTCACCTTCAAAACGACGACCGCCACCGAAACCACCACGACCACCGCGACCGCCATCACGACGACCACGACCGCCATCACGGCTACCACGTGCAGGAGGTGGAGATGGCTCAAGACCTTCAATTTCAGATACATTTAAACGTGCATCTAAGAAGTCTTCTAAAGCACGGATTTTACCGCGTTCACGGTAAGTCGCTAAAGTAATCGCGTTACCAGTACGGCCCGCACGACCTGTACGACCGATACGGTGTACATAGTCTTCGTTCTTCATTGGAAGACCGAAGTTAATTACGTGAGAAATAGTTGGTACGTCTAGACCACGTGCAGCAACGTCAGTCGCAACTAAGATTTTTGCACGACCTTCACGAATGCTACGTAAACGACGGTTACGTACAGTTTGTGGCATTGCACCGTGAAGAGCGACAACTGAGTGACCTGCTTCTGCAAGTTCTTCAGCCAACATATCTGTATCTTCTTGAGTAGATGCGAATACAACTGCTTGGTCTACAGACTCATCAGATAACCAGTGAGTCAAAAGTTTTTTCTTGTGTTCGAAACCGTCAGTCCAGTGAAGTGTCTGAGTAATGTCAGTATTTGTAGAATGACCAGTTTCAATCGCAATACGCTGTGGATCATTCATCATGCGTTCTGCAAGTGTAATGATACGCGGCGCAAATGTTGCAGAGAACATTAATGTTTGTTTACGGTTAGCAGCCAAGTCGCTGATCGCTTCTAGGTCTTCAGAGAAACCTAAGTCAAGCATACGATCAGCTTCGTCAACAATTAACGCATCAACGTTGTCTAATTTAATTTGACGACGGTTAACCAAGTCAAGTAAACGACCTGGAGTCGCTACGACAACTTGTGCACCTTTAAGCTGTTGGATTTGTTTACCGAAAGGCATACCACCCATAATTGCAGCAATACGAACACCTTTCATGTGACGTACTAAAGCAATTGCGTCTTGGCTAACCTGTTGAGCCAATTCACGTGTAGGGCAAAGTACAAGAATAGACGGTGCAGTTACCGCTTTCATGCGCTCTTTGAAAGACATCAATGTGTCTTGACCAGCCAAAGCATTCACAGTTGGGAGTAAGAATGCAGCAGTTTTACCAGAACCAGTTTGGCTTGATACAAGAAGGTCTTTACCTTCTAATGCAGCTGGAATTGATTGTTCTTGCACTGGAGTCGGAGTAGTAAAACCTAGACCTTGTAATGCTAGTTGTAACGACTCATGTAAAGGAAAATCAGCAAAAGTTTTGCTCATAGAGTATTTCACCCCAAAAATGGGTGCTCCATTAAAAATATAAATTCAGATGGACATCGGCAAAAAGCGGCACAGCAAAAGACGCTGAAAATATAGAATCAGCGGCGATCCGAGAACGACGATGCGTATAACGCACACATGATTACAGCCGCAACCTGAAGGAATCGCTTAGCGATTGGGTGGGGCGCGAAATATCGTCCTCTCTTTGGACCGGAACGCGCATACACAATGATAGAAGAGAATGTTCAGGTAATGAACGAAATTTAGTGCGTGCGGGGATTATAGCAGAAAGTTTTTAAATGTCACCTGTTTTAGTCAACTTCAGAATATTTTTTGTAAGAAGCTTTAAGTTATAGGTGTTTAAGCCATTATTTTTGACCGATTAGACAAAAATAAAGCCCTCATAAAGAGGGCTTTATTTCATTATTCTGTCAATAAACTCGAACTAAGCGTTCTATTATTTAGCAGCTTCGCCCCAAGCTGGAACTACAGCTTGCATAAGCGGTTTAAGCATTTTCATAGAACATGCAAGTACTTGACCATTGTCCATTGAGTCGTTACCACCACGAGCATCAACCACAGTACCACCCGCTTCTTTCACAATAAGTTCACCCGCAGCAATGTCCCAAGGTTTCAAACCAAGTTCGAAATAACCATCGAAACGACCTGCAGCAACATATGCTAGATCAAGAGCAGCAGAACCTGAACGACGGTATTGAGCACCGGCTTCAGTCACATTTAACAATGAGTTGAAATGGTTTTTCGCATAAGAAACCACTTCGCCATTACGAATTTTACGATACGCATGACCCACTGAAAGGAAAGTGTTTTCTAAGCTGTCTTTTACATTTACACGAATACGGCGTTGGTTCATCATCGCACCGCGACCACGGCTTGCAGAGAACAACTCATCTTTCACAGGGTCATAAATAACACCGTGTTGAGTTACACCTTTATGTTGAACTGCAATAGAGATACAGAAATGTGGAACACCATTGACAAAGTTTAATGTGCCATCAAGTGGGTCGATGATCCAACACCAATCAGCGTCGTGACCTTTGCCTTCTTGAAGACCAAACTCTTCGCCTAGGAAACTGTGATTTTTATAGCTTTTACGTAGGGTATCGATAGTCAATTGTTCCAAATAACGGTCTACACGCGTTACTGGACCATCAATTCCTTTTTCTTCGACTTGTAGATCGAGTTTATGACGATTTTGATGCGCTTTTAAAAGCTCTTGACCAACTAATTGAGCCGCACGCGCAGCCATAACCACCATAGGTTCCATTGAACACCCACTACAAATTTGAAGATACTGATAAAGAATAATGCATAAAAGCCCTTATATCTTATCAAATATAAGGGCTTTTAGGGAAAAAAATGTTTCTAAAAATTAGAAATTCAACAAACCACGGTTTGCTTATGTTTTAGCCAGCTCTGTGTCACTGAAGCGCTAATGCCTTCAGCATCCAGTCCAGCCTGATGCAACATTTGAGCATGTGTTGCTTGATGCATGAACTCGTCAGCCAAACCTAAATTCAGCACAGGCTTAACCACGCCTGCTTGGGCTAAATATTCATTTACTGCACTGCCCGCACCCGCCATGACTGCATGCTCTTCAACTGTCACAAACAGTTGCGTACTTGCTGCGATTTGATCGATCAACTGTGTATCTAATGGCTTCACGAAGCGCATATTAATCACACGTACAGCCACATCTAGCTTTGTCGCTAAAGCCTGTCCTGCCTCTAGTGCCGCTTGAACACGACTACCGAAAGCCAGAATAGAAATGGTGTCATCTTGCTGATCATTGAAGTTTGCAAGAATTTCACCACGGCCAATTTCAAGCTCGGTCATCTCTTGCTGAATCTCAACACCCAGTCCATTACCACGTGGGTAACGTACCGCCGCTGGGCCTTTATACAAATAAGCCGTATGCAACATTTGACGACATTCATTTTCGTCTTTCGGCGCCATGATCACCATGTTTGGCACGGTACGCATAAAGGCATAATCATATGCACCGGCATGCGTTGGGCCATCTTCACCAACCAAACCTGCACGGTCGATACCAAATGTCACATCAAGATTTTGCAAAGCGACGTCATGAATCAGTTGATCATAACCACGTTGTAAGAAGGTTGAATAGATTGCAACAACCGGTTTTACCCCTTCACAGGCCATCCCCGCAGCCAAAGTCACCGCATGTTGTTCTGCAATGGCAACATCAAAGAAACGCTCAGGAAACTGCTTGGCAAATTGCACCATGCCTGAACCTTCACACATCGCTGGGGTAATCGCCAATAAACGATCATCCTGTGCAGCTTCATCACATAACCACTGACCAAAAACATCTGAATATTTCGGTGCAGTTGCCACTGCAACGGGTGCATTCACTTTACTGATGGCATGGTATTTGATTTGATCTGCTTCGGCAGGTGCAAAGCCTTTACCTTTTTTGGTATAGACATGCACTAAACGTGGGCCTGTGCGTTTTTTTAAGGCTTCAAACACATTTGTTAATTGTTCAACATCGTGCCCATCAAAAGGACCAAAGTAGTCAAAGCCAATGGCTTTAAATAAGTTATCTGCAGCATCGGTCGCAGCACAATGTAGGCGTGAGTTATACGCCCATTCAGGATGCGGTTGAATATAGGCTTCGCCACTTTCAGAAATATTAACCGATTGACCACTTTCCCAAATCGCAGCCAAATGCTTGGCAAAACCACCGGTACTGCATGAAATCGACATATCGTTGTCGTTCAATACCACCATAAGGTCAGCATTGTGTGCCACCGCATCGTTCATGGCTTCAAAAGCCATGCCCGCTGTCATCGCGCCATCACCCACGATTGCAACCACATGACAGGGATCTTGCTTGAAGCGACGTGCCAATGACATCCCAAGACCAGCAGAAATCGCTGTTGATGAATGGCCTACGCCAAAGGTGTCAAATTCAGATTCTTCACGGGCAGGAAACGCAGCCAAACCATCTTTGGCACGAATCGTCACTAATTGTTCACGACGACCGGTCAAGGCTTTATGCGGATAGGCTTGATGACCCACATCCCAAATCAGACGATCACGTGGCGTTTCAAAACAGTAATGTAATGCCACGGTTAATTCGATCACCCCAAGATTGGCACCAAAATGCCCACCACTTTGTCCGGCCGCATACAAAATAAATTGACGTAACTCATCCGCCACTTGCTCTAATTGGCTGCGCTCGAGTAAACGAAGTTGTTGAGGATGGTTAATCGTATCCAGCAACGGTGTTACAGGGCGTTGAGATGGTATTTCTTTATACAGCATAATGTGGCAAAGCCTTCTAAAGCCTGGCAAATTCCTAAGCTCGGTCTAAATGGGTAACTCGATCATATCGTCGAATTGTATCACCTTACAATCAGCCAAACTTGTAGCGATGTAATTTTTAGCAATGATCTCGTTGGGGAGATTTTGAATGAGTCAGATTATCCTGAATAATCTTCCTATTTATCAACTATTATCGTTCGCTTTATACAAAAAAGAAAATGTTCTGCATAAATTCGTCGTTGCAATTCTACCAATGTCCAAGCATTACGCTATACTTTAGCCAATTTATAATCGAATAAACGGGTTAAGCAGTGCCTATAGAATTTGTCGCAACGTCAAGATTACCGACCGCTTTTGGTGAATTCAATATTACGGTTTTTCAGGATCCTGAAACCGGTGAAGAACATGTCGCACTCTCTAAAGGACTAGAACAAGCTCCCACTGAACCTGTTTTAGTACGTATCCACTCCGAATGCCTGACCGGTGATGCCTTCGCTTCACTCAAATGTGACTGCGGCCCACAACTTCAAGCCACCCAAAAATTAATTAATGAAGCGGGTCAAGGGGTGATTTTATATTTACGTCAAGAAGGTCGCGGTATTGGTTTAACCAATAAAATCCGTGCTTATGCCCTACAAGACCAAGGCCATGACACAGTGGATGCCAATTTATTATTGGATCTTCCTGCCGATGCACGTCGTTATGATATGTGCCCTATCATGTTGAATCATCTCAACATTACTGCGGTGCGTCTCATTACCAATAACCCATTAAAAATTGAAGCGCTCCAAGAGCAAGGCGTGAATGTCGTTGATCGTGTTCCGCTGACTGTGGGTTTAAATCCCTTTAACGAACAATATTTAAAAACCAAACATGATCGTATGTCGCATATGTATCAAAAGGACGATTTTTAAAAGTCCTTTAAATTCTCCATCTATAAATCCCTCCAAACCTCCCTTTACAAAAGGGAGGCTTTCCCCTCTTTAAATAAAGAGGGGTTAGGGGAAATTCAAATCGTCATCGAAAAAATACGATTTTCCGGCACACGGCGTTTTAACCTTAAGTCAAAAGCCATGCAGATATTACGTACAAAAGGTTTGCCTTTTTCGGTAATTTGGATGCTCTGATCACCCAACTCTAATAATCCATCCGCCTGCATTTCTGTTAATTGTGCAACCACTTCATCAATTTCTGGAAATTGCATGTCTGTATTTGCCCACGAAGTATGGAATGTACACATCAAATTCAGAATATGTTTACGGATAATCAAGTCTTCTTCAGTCAGCACATGACCTCGATAAACAGGAATTTGGTTTTGCTCTAAACGTGAATAATAGTCTTCAATTTTCTTTTCATTTTGTGCAAAGCTGTACCAACTATCACTGATCGAAGATAAGCCGAGACCAATCATCAGTTGGGTTTTCGATGCGGTATAGCCCATAAAATTACGGTGCAAACTGCCCTGCTGAAAAGCTTGATACATCGGATCTTGGGTTAATGCAAAATGATCCATCCCAATTTCATGATAGCCCTGCGCTAGTAGCTGTTTTTTACCTTCTTCATAGCATTGACGCTTTAAATCATCTTTCGGGACATCGGCATCTTTAAAACCACGCTGACCATTGCCCTTAATCCACGGCACATGTGCATAGCTATAAAAGGCTAAACGATCTGGCATCAAACGAGTGGTCTGTTCAATGGTATGCAGCACATCGTTTAAATCCTGAAATGGCAGACCAAAAACCAAGTCATGGGAAATAGAGGTATAGCCAATATCACGTGCCCACTGTGTCACCTGCTCTACATGTGCAAAGGGCTGAATACGGTGGATGGCTTTTTGCACCTTTTCATTATAATCCTGTACCCCATAGCTCACGCGTCGAAACCCAACATCGTACAAGGCTTGTAAATGCTCACGTGTAGTATTGTTCGGATGCCCTTCAAAGCTAAATTCATGCGCATCGGCAATATCCGCCTGCGCAAGAACGCCTTGAATCAACTGGGTGAGATGCTCAGGAGAAAAAAAGGTAGGTGTTCCCCCGCCCAAATGAATTTCTTTAATTATTGGCCGATCAACCAAGAGTTGACAATATAAGTCCCATTCTTTCAGCACCGCCTGAATATAAGGCAGCTCCATCTCATGTTTTTTTGTGACTTTTTTATGGCAGCCACAGAACGTACATAAGCTTTCACAAAATGGTAAATGGATGTACAGACTAATGCCTTCGCTGTGATTGGTCTCATCAAATGAACGCTTCAATCCCTGTTTCCACTGTTGCAATGAAAACTCAGCTTCCTCCCAATAAGGTACGGTTGGATAACTGGTATAGCGTGGACCTGGTACATTGTATTTTTGAATTAAAGAACTCGCCTGCTGAGACATCGATGCACCATTTCAATCAATGAGATTCAATTTAAATCTACCTGATGATTATTGTGCTGAGCTTCAGAAGTGAATTCAACCTAGCAAATTTGTCGGAATAGCCCTAATTTCAGCCTGAGTACTTCTGCTCACTACGCAGGAACTTTTGGTTTAATCGCTAAATTTCTAGATTTAAAGCAAAGATCCGATGCTGAGTATCGGGAAAAATGCCTTAAGTTTTCACGTAATTTATGTTTTGATGACACTTATCTTTAAATTATTTTAATAAAGGTCACCATGCAGAATCCAACTTCAGCCGATATTCAACGTGTAGATGAATTCCTTCGCGATTTACAGGCACGGATTTGTGCCGCATTGGAACAGCAAGAACGTGCTGGTGGCGGAAGTGCCGAATTTGCGATCGATGACTGGGAGCGCCCTGAAGGTGGTGGTGGTCGCTCACGTGTTCTACAAAATGGGACGGTGATTGAAAAAGGTGGTGTGATGTTCTCGCACATCAACATTTCAAAATTACCTGCCTCAGCGACTGAACGCCATCCCGCTATTGCAGGTGCAAAAGCGCAAGCCATGGGCGTGTCATTGGTAATTCACCCGAAAAACCCCAACGTCCCAACCTCACATGCCAATGTGCGTTTATTTGTCGCCGAAAAAGAAGGCCAAGATCCGATTTGGTGGTTTGGTGGTGGTTTTGACCTCACCCCATTTTATCCAAATGATGAAGATGTCTTGTCTTGGCATCAAACTGCCCATGATCTCTGTGCCCCATTTAGCGATACGCTCTATGATGAACATAAAAAATGGTGTGATGACTATTTCTATCTCAAACACCGTGATGAACAACGTGGTGTGGGTGGTTTATTCTTTGACGACCTCAACCAATGGGACTTTGAAACCTGTTTCAAATATATGCAGGCCGTGGGTAATGGTTATTTAGAGGCGATTTTACCGATCTTCCAAAGAAATCAAGACAAAGCCTATAACGAAGCACAACGAGACTTCCAACTTTACCGTCGTGGTCGTTACGTTGAATATAACCTAGTGTATGACCGTGGCACCTTATTTGGTTTACAAACTGGTGGACGTATTGAATCCATTTTAGTGAGTATGCCACCCTTGGCAGGCTGGTCGTATCGTCCTGAATGGGAAGAAAATTCTCCAGAGAAAAAGCTCACCGACTTTTATTTAAAACCGCATGATTGGCTTAATATATTGAAATAAAATAGATAGACATGTATTTGCCTCTGTCCATCAGGGGCTTTTCATTGCCTTTTAATTAAAGTATTTATATTTCTAGGTAATATCTTGATGCATAAATAAATTTTTTAAGCATTTACTTTGTAATCATATTGCTCAACAATGACACATCTTTTAAACAGCTTTACGCTATGTCATTGCACAATGTGTCAATAAACTCATGGCTGTAACTTTCTTGTACGGAGTACAACGCACATGACACATCAAACACTCAATAAAAAAGCAGTTAGTCTTACTGCCTTGGTGTTTTGGAGCTTTGCTGTTGTGCTGATCAGCGCTATCAGTACTAATATTTTTTCCGAAACGTCTTTGAATGACAATTTGGCTATTGGCTTCATGGTGGTTGCCTTGATTGGTTTAGTCATCAGTGCTGCCAGCATCTTGATTCAAAGCGTCTTAGATATTTGTAATCCTTAATTTTCCTCCTTTATTTCACGATTTTAAGACTGCCCGAACTTTAGCCATCTTCGGTTTTGGCGTATATTGTCTGCTCTTTCACATCTACATGGACGCTGTGCAATGAGCAAACAATTTGCCGTGATTGGCAACCCGATTGAACAATCACGCTCACCTGAACTTCATCATGCCTTCGCTGAAAAAACAGGCCTCGACATTCAGTACAGCAAACGACTTGCGCCACTTGATGGTTTTCAGCACAGTGTCGAATCCTTCTTTGCCGAAGGTGGTATAGGTATGAATGTCACTGTTCCGTTTAAAGAACAAGCGTATGCACAATGTACCGTGCTTACTGAACGTGCCAAAATTGCAGGTGCGGTCAATACACTTTGGATGCAAGATGGTCAATTACACGGTGATAATACTGATGGTCAAGGCTTGGTGAATGCCATTCATGCCTTAGATTGGAATTTAGAACAGAGCGATATATTGATCATTGGTGCAGGTGGTGCAACACGTGGCGTGATTTATCCGCTGGTACAAGCTGGGGCCAAAAAAATCGTCATTGCCAACCGTACTTTAGCGCGTGCTGAACAATTGGTCGCTGACTTAAAAACTGCTGTCCCCAATGCCGAACTTGTAGCCATTGCCCTCGCCGACTTAGCAGGTCAATTTGATCTGGTGATTAACGCAACATCGGCCAGTTTAACGGGTGATCCGCTAATTTTGCCTGAAGCTTTACAATTCACCCACGCCTATGAAATGGCCTATGGCAAACCGTCGACATTTTTGGATCAAGCCAAAGCACGCCATGTTCCAACCTCAGAAGGTTTTGGCATGTTGGTTGGTCAAGCGATCGAATCTTTTTCCATTTGGAATGGTGTCAAACCTGATCTAAAAGACTTTCTATAATTCAAAATGATTTGCTCAATTCACTTTCTGAGCAGTCGAAACACCTAAAAAAAGAACCTCAATCGAGGTTCTTTTTTGATCCGACTTAGTTCTTGTGTTTTTGAATGGCCTTATAGGTTTCATAATAAGCCGATTGGCTGAACAACTCTTCGTGTTCTGCTGTTAGGCCTTGTAATGACGCTTCTGATAATTTTCCTTTGATATCATCAGCAAAGGCTTGCGCATAGATTTTTGATGCTTTCACCAAATGCGCTTTTTTAGTTCCTTCCAGTTCATAACTGGCTAAAAAGTTTTGTTGATATAAATGTGCAAATATCGCCTGATCAGTCTTATAGGTTTTTTGCAACTGCTTCCATTCAACCTGAGCTTTGTACTCGCCAATTCCTGACTGTACATAATGGTTGACCGAAGAACCTAAGTCATCAAAGTCTTGATAGCGATGCAAAGCATGCTTATCACGTAATTGATTTAAACGCTTCAGCGCATTGCCTGTTGGTTCTTTTAAGCCATCAACAAATCGATATGCATAAACTTCTGCAATTTCATTCAAATCATTGGCTGAGTAATAACGCACATACTGAGCGCGATAGTTAGCAAATGCCACGACAAATGCCGCTTGATAGGCTTTCACTTCAGATTGATGACGTTTATAACTTTGCAATGCCACAGTACTGAGATATTCAGGAAGTTCGATTTCTTCATTTGCAGCACGGACATCATCAACCGATGCAGTTTCTGCTTCAGCAAGCAGAGGATCATTTCCCGTGATTGGCGCAAGCAGGCCTTTCAACATATTTTCAAAGAGTGAATCTTTACTGACTTCCTCAATGGATTTTGCCTGTTTCATGGCTTGACGATCAATTTTAGTCGCATTGCCATAATTCAAGATTTGGTTGCTACTTTTCAGCTTTAATTGACCTAAACGTGGCTCATTAAAGGCCAATTGATAGTCCATTACTTGGACGCGGCCTTTGTGATCTAAGCCTACATCCATCACAACATTCGAAGATGATTTATCCTGTGCATTCAGCACCTGCGCAATTTCAGCTTGATGCTTTTGCCATAATTGCTGAAATTGTTTTACATCGATAAGTTGTTCACTTTGATATTGCTGGAATACCGGCTTTAACTGCTCAACAGCGTCCGCAATCTCAGAATCTGTATTGGATGCGTCCGCAGCAGAGGCCGATGGTACAGAATCTGCTTGCAGCGGTATCACTCGAACATCTTGATAATCCTGACACAGTGTGACTTTACCAATCGGCACCTGTTTGGTGTTCATCAAGGCCTGACAGACTTCCTCAGATAAATTCGCTGTTTCATCATCTTCTTCTGAAGCCGCATAAGCTTCGGTTACTTCAGTATCCGAACTATAGGTTTCTTCGTCATCACCCGCGGTCGCCTCCGCATATGCACTTGCAGTATCGATCGCGTATTCAGCAGATTCAGCGGCAGAAGACGTTTGTTCGTCTTCCGTTTCATGTTGGTGATACATCAGGCCATGCATTTTCGCATTGAGCAGCTCATTCACACGTTCTACAGATGCATAAGCCGCATCATAGTCTTCATCCTCAGCTGCTGCCGCTACTGCAGTCCCTCCCGCCGCTTCAGCCGCAGCCATCGCCTCTTCGGAAGCACTGAGATGCACAGCAGCGTCCACAGATTCATCTTGCTCAGCGTCACTATTGCGCTGACCTTTGATTTGCGTGGTGTAATAGTTGGCGTTCACAAAATCAAAAAGTTCAAGCTGGGTGTATAGCGCATCGAGATCACCCACATAGCGGATTTTTTTAGTCAGCCCTGCATTTTTTTCATCACGTGTTAAAGCAATATTTTGCACTTGATTCGGCTCTGCCAAGACATAGGGCAAAGCATTCATTTGTTTTAAATAGTCAGCAAATTTTTTCAAATCGTACTGGGCAATCGTCTCTTTATGTTTTGAAAAATCCACATAAGCCAAGCTGCTTTGGCTTTCACGATTTACCATAAACGGCATGAACGCAAAGTAGTTGGTATAAAATTTATGTTGATTAAAATCAATGATCATCGGCAACTGTGCATTCACCTGCAAAGTCGGTTTTTGATAACTCAGTTGTAAGGTTAAGGCAG
The DNA here is from genome assembly GCF_013419225.1 of Acinetobacter sp. YH12097. Classification (NCBI taxonomy): domain Bacteria; kingdom Pseudomonadati; phylum Pseudomonadota; class Gammaproteobacteria; order Moraxellales; family Moraxellaceae; genus Acinetobacter; species Acinetobacter sp. YH12097. The sequence continues at coordinate 93,035 of NZ_VPAN01000007.1, forward strand.
CAAGTTTTTCTCTAAAATGTACTGAACCGCTATAGCTAAACTGTAAATCATTCAACACATTCAGTAGTGATTGTGCAATTTTGGATTGCGGAGAAACGCCATCATCTTCATCGCTATAGCGCGCTGATGGTGGGATCGATTCATTGGCAATCGCTTGATAGAGCTGTTTCTTTTCTTTTTGGCTAAATGGAATATTTTGGGTTTTAATCAACTGATCCAGTTGTTTTTTAAGTTTAGGATCCAGCTCTGGCTGTGTAATAGTTGCAGGCTTTGACTTGGTTTCAGGCTTTTTTTCATCAAACTGAATATCGGTCTGAATTGAAAATTGCCCTTTCATGTCATAACTGGCATTTTCAAACATTGCGTTTAAGCCTTGAGTGGCTTGTTGCCCGAGAGACTGCTCTGTTGAATTGGTTTTTATGACATGTTGAGCACACCCAGTAATACTCAAACCCAGTAAACAAAGTGTTATATATTTTAATCGCATAATTGTACGAAAGACCTAAGTTCTTTATGATTTATTAAAAGAAAAAAATGATCAAAAGATCAACACCCAGTCTATCAGAAGTTTACTTTTCACATGTTGGTTAAATATTACAATTCGCCTTTCTGACATTTTTTAAGGGCGTATTCATCAATGTTTTTTGGATGAAATTATGAATAATCAAATCATCAATACAGATAATCCAAAAAAATTTAGATATTAGGATTAAGACTATGCCTGCATATAAAGCGCCTTTACACGATATTCGTTTCTTAATGAATGAAGTGCTCGATTACCCAGCACACTACAAAACTTTGTCTAATGGTGAAGCTGCTGATGCAGATACTGTCGACATGATTTTAGAAGGTGCAGCGGATTTTTGTGAAAACATCCTTTCACCTTTAAACCAAACGGGTGATGAAGAAGGCTGTCATTTTGAAAATGGTGATGTGAAAACACCAAAAGGGTTTAAAGAAGCCTATGACCAATTTGTACAGGGTGGCTGGCAAGGTCTGTCTTTCCCTGAAGAATTTGGCGGTCAAAACTTGCCACAGTCGTTGAATCTCATCAAATCTGAAATGATGGGTACAGCAAACTGGTCATTCCAAATGTATCCGGGTCTAAGCGTAGGTTGTATCAATACCATTCTACAATTTGGTTCAGAAGAACAGAAAAACCAATATTTACCGAACCTTGTTGCTGGAACTTGGTCAGGCACCATGTGCTTAACTGAACCTCAATGCGGTACTGACTTAGGTCAGGTAAAAACCAAAGCGGAACCTCAAGCTGATGGTAGCTATGCAATTTCTGGTACAAAAATCTTCATCTCTGCGGGTGAGCATGATTTAACAGAGAACATCGTACATATCGTTCTTGCACGTCTTCCAGATGCTCCTGCAGGTACTAAAGGGATTTCATTGTTCATCGTTCCAAAATTCCTTGTGAATGCAGACGGTTCAGTGGGCGAACGCAACCCAGTGACTTGTGGTTCGATTGAACACAAAATGGGGATCCGTGCTTCAGCAACAGCTGTGTTGAACTTTGACAATGCGATTGGTTACTTGATCGGTGAAAAACACAAAGGCCTACACGCAATGTTCACCTTTATGAACACTGCACGTATTGGTACAGCAATTCAAGGCATTGCACATGCTGAATTGGCATTCCAAGGCGCTCTTCCATATGCCAAAGAACGTATGTCTATGCGCGCACTTTCAGGTAAAAAAGATCCTGAAAAAGTAGCCGATGCGATTATTCACCATGCAGACGTACGTCGTATGCTTTTAACTCAAAAAGCGATCGCTGAAGGCGGCCGTTCAATGATTTACTATGCAGCTCAAATTGCGGACAAAATGACTGATGCTTTAACCCGCGGTGATACAGCAGCGTTTGAAGCACATGATGACCACTTAGGCTTCTACACCCCGATTCTCAAAGGTTTCTTAACCGAAATGGGTTATGAAGCTGCAAACCATGGTATGCAAGTATACGGTGGTCATGGTTATATTAAAGAATGGGGCATGGAACAAATTGTTCGTGACTCACGTATCTCTACTCTCTACGAAGGCACAACAGGCGTTCAAGCACTAGACTTGATTGGTCGTAAAGTTCTGTTGACCTCTAAAGGTAAAGTGATTCGTGACTACACAGCTGAAATCTTGAAGTTCTGTGGTCAACATGCACGTAACAAATACATGCGTCGTTTTGCGTGGGACTTAACGAAGCTTTGCGCACAGTGGAATGCATTAACGGTTCGTATCATGCTTGCAGCACGTAAAGACCGTGACATCGTATCTTCTGCTTCTGTCGATTTCTTAATGTTCTCTGGCTACGTGATGATGGCTTATTTCTGGGCACAACAAGCTGCCGTAGCTTCTGAAAAATTAGCAGAAGGCAATGGTGCAGAAGTTCCTGAGTTCTATAAAGCAAAAATCAAAGTTGCTGACTTCTACTTTGAACGTCTATTACCACGTTCACAAGGTCATGCTGAAGCAATGGTTAACCCATCGAAGACTATGACTTCTTTGGCTCCTGAACACTTTAGCTTTGACTACTAAGCTTTAAACCGAGTTAAATGACTCTATAAAAAGACCGCTTCGGCGGTCTTTTTTGTCTTCTCTTTTAATTTTCATCTATAGCGATAATGAGCAGCATTCTTAATTTCTTCATGAGGTAATAACAATGTATAAAGATGAACTTTATATGGAGAAATATTGTTGTATTTTTCAAAAAAAAATAGAACACTTTACCACCAAAAAAATAATTTTATTTAATAAATATTAAATACTTAAAGTAAATTTCACTCGATGATTTTAGCTTTACATTTGTATCTCATACAACTTCATATCTTCTCCACTGCCTCCCCCTATGATGACTTCATTGATTCATAGAGAGCGTAACCATGAAAAAATTGATGTCTTCATTGATGATTGGTCTGATTGCAACAACTGCGACAATGTCTGCAATGGCAGCGCCTGCATTCGATCATAAAAATCCACCACCTGCTGCAAACTTTGATAAAAAACCTGTGCCACCTAAAGCAACACATCACAAATCTGCTGGGCCCCACATGGTGAACAAAGAACATCAACAAGCTCATGCGAAATTTGCCAAACAAAACCATAAGGCCACAGCATTTAAAGCCAATCAACACAAACCTGTACCGCAGCATAAATTACCCCCTATGCCACCGAAACATCGTTAAGTTAAACTCAAAAAAAGACCGCGAATGCGGTCTTTTTTAATCTTTACTTTGCTTTATCAGCAATAAATTCTTTGATCTCTATGGGTTTATCTTTCACCAACTCAACTGTCCCTTCATTCACACCATTAAAGTTTTTAAAATGAATAGAAACGCCTTGGTCGTTGGCAAGTCGTACACCACTTCCAGAAACCGCTCGTTTCAACTCATAAACCCGATCAGAATTATCCGTCAATTGTGCAGTTTCAAAATTATCTTTGGTTTTTAGCTCAATCGTCAGATCTTGCGGCCCAGTAAAATGAATAACTTGCTCGTCCTGAGCAATAGCAATGTCATTCGACGGAGTAGTTGCTGACGCTGGTTCAGTTGATACCGTGTTTTCTACTGTAGCCTTTTTATCTGCACAACCAATCAAAGCTAAACTGAATACTGCAGCACTTAAAATATATTTCATTTTTAGGATAGTCCTTCTTGTAATATGTATTGGATTATTACAGGTCTAATTTTACAAATTGGACGCAAACTACATTAGAAATATAAAAATTTACGTGCTTTTTAAATTAAAAAAACAATTTTTCAATAGCATTCATTACAAAAACTCTTCCAACACTGAGTTTAAAAAGATATGCCCCTGTTCAGTACAAGACAAACGCGCAGGATCATTCACCATCAATTGACGCTGACGTAATGAGTTCAATAACTCGGCAATCGGCTCTAAACTTTCCCCTGTACGCTCGCTATATAGCTTGGCTTCCACCCCATGATTTAAACGAAGTGCATTCATCATAAATTCAAAAGGCATGTCGGCTGCTTCGATGCGCTTAAACTGAAGATGTTCAGCAGGTACTTTGGCTAAATAGTCTTTCGGCAATCGGGTTTTTTGGAAACGATACACCCCGTCTGGCATGGTCACTTTACCATGCGCGCCTGCGCCAATCGCTAAATAGTCACCAAACTGCCAGTAATTTAAATTATGTGCAGACGGCTTTTCTTTACGCCATGCCGATACTTCATAATTGATAAAGCCTTGCGCTGTTAAATAGGCTTCGCCCTGTTCTTGAATATCTTCAAGCACATCATCGACAGGTAAAATCGGTTTTGTGCGGAAGAAAACCGTATTAGGTTCAATGGTCAACTGATACCACGACACATGCGTTGCGCCATTTTCAACAGCAAGTTTTAAATCCAACAGTGCTTGCTCAATGGTTTGTTCAGGCAGGCCATGCATCAAGTCGACATTTACGCGTTCAAAACCCGCCTCTTTTGCATGCTGAATGGCAGAAATCGCATCATCATTCGAATGAATCCGGCCCAGTTTTTTCAGCTGGTCGGTATTAAAACTTTGCACACCGATAGATAGACGATTAATTCCTGCATCTAAATAACCGGAAAAAGGATCGTGCTCAACCGTACCGGGATTGGCTTCCAAGGTGATTTCACAACCTGCTTCAAACGGTAGCAACGCTTTGAGCTGAGCAAATAACCATTGATAGCCTTGGGCAGAAATCAAAGATGGTGTCCCACCACCAATAAATACACTATGAATCAGGCGACCCTGAGCAAAATCGACTTGGGTTTTAAAGTCTTCAACCAACGCCTGTAAATATTCTTGTTCTAAGTCCAAAGACAATTCACCATTCGGCACCGCATGCGAATTAAAGTCACAGTATGGACATTTGCGCACACACCACGGCATGTGAATGTATAAAGATAACGGAACAACTGCAGGATTTAATTCAGCCAAGGAAAATGCTCAAAAGGAACAAAAGAAGTAAGCGCATTTTAACATGACTGCATCAGAGCGCTTATGAAAACTCATCCACAATACAGTAGACTAATAAAATTAAAGAAGAATTAGATGATTAGAAGATGAAAATAAGCAGCCATTTATTGTACTTACTGCCGCTCGCGATGGGTGTTGGTATCGCTATGACCATTCAAACAGCGATCAACAGCCAATTGCGTGAATATTTATATTCACCGCTGCAAGCTGCCCTTTTTTCTTTTTTGGTTGGTACAATAGTCCTCGTCTTTATGGTGTTTTTTCAATCGGCCGAAAAACCGGACTTTGCAAGCTTTGCTCAAATTCCTTGGTATTTATGGCTGGGAGGATGTCTGGGCGTTTATGCCATCAGTATCAGTATTTATACCGCGCCGAAACTGGGTTTTTTATCCCTCTCCGGTCTGATTATTTTTGGACAGATATTAATGTCGATGGTATTTGACCATTTTGGCTTGCTCGGCACTGAAAAAACCCCGATTAACTGGCAACGCTTATTGGGTGGCGTGGTGATTTTTATTGGTGTGCTTCTCACTTTCCAACGCTAAGACCTCATTCCTAAGCACCTCACAAGAAATGAGTACATTCTGTGTCTACTGTCACGGCTGTAACAAGCAGCAAGTATGAATTAAAACAACTGTTTCATTTAATGATCCCGATATTGATCACGCAGTTTGCGCAAGCGGGATTTGGTCTCATTGATACCATCATGGCTGGACACATGTCCGCCAATGACCTTGCAGCGATTGCGGTCGGGGTCGGTTTGTGGATACCGGTCATGCTGCTGTTCAGCGGCATTATGATTGCCACCACCCCATTGGTGGCCGAAGCCAATGGTGCTCGGACGCCTGAAAAAATTGCCACCATCGCCCGTCAGTCTTTGTGGGTTGCGTTGTTTCTTGGCATTATCGCTGCATTAGTCTTACAAGCTATGCCGCTGCTTTTACCGTTATTGGGTGTCCCTGAAGTATTACTTCCGAAGGCGAGCTTATTCTTACACGCCATTAGTTTAGGTATGCCTGCTGTCACCATGTACGCAGCTTTACGTGGTTACTCAGAAGCATTGGGGCATCCACGTCCAGTCACTGTGCTGAGTCTGCTGGCCTTATTGGTGTTAATTCCACTGAACTTTATTTTTATGTATGGTTTAGGCCCAGTCCCTGAACTGGGTTCAGCAGGATGTGGTTTTGCCACCGCGATTTTGCAATGGTTAATGTTCTTTGCTTTGGCGATGTACGTTTTCAAAGGATCGGCCTATCAAAAAACCCAACCTTTCGCTGCTTTTGAAAAAATGAACAGTGAATGGATCAAACGTATTTTAAAACTCGGCTTTCCTATTGGCTTAGCCATTTTCTTTGAAGTCAGTATTTTTAGTACAGCCGCTATTGTGTTGAGTCCCTTAGGCGAAGTTACCATTGCAGCGCATCAAGTCGCCATTTCGATTACCTCGCAATTGTTTATGATTCCCATGTCACTGGCGATTGCGCTGACCATTCGGGTCGGTACCTATTATGGGGAAAAGAACTGGCTGGCTATGCGAAAAGTCCAGAAAGTCGGTATGTTTACAGGGACGGTATTTGCCCTGATTACCATGTTGCTGCTTTGGCTTTTACGTAATGAAATTGTGTCACTGTATACCAATGACTATGATGTGACTCAGCTTGCGGTGTACTTGGTGTTGTTCGCGATTGCCTATCAATTGATGGACGCATGGCAAGTCAGTGCCGCAGGGTGTTTACGCGGTATGCAAGACACCAAAGGGCCGATGTGGATCACCATGATCGCGTATTGGATCATTGCCTTCCCTGTCGGGATCTATCTTGCACGCTTTACCACGACTGGTGCTGCAGGCGTTTGGATTGGCCTGATTGTGGGCCTGACTGTCGCATGTATACTGCTACTTACACGTTTATTTATGATGAATAAACGTTTAGCACATGCGGGATAAGCCCTAAAAAATCATCTAAAAAGTTACTTAAAAAAGACGGCTACGCTATGCAGAAGACTAATGCAAATTAACACCCTGCATAGCAACGCCATAAATAAAAAAGCACGAAGAAGAGGAAAATAAACATGTCCCATGTATTTCGCTCGATCAGTCTCTGTCTGAGCTTGAGCTTTTCCATGTCACTACAAGCTGAACAAACGATCAACCGACATGAATTTCCTTTATATCACGCACCCATCAAAGTCCAATCACAACCCGAATTTGATTACATCAATCAAGCACTTTGGACAGCCTTTCGCTTTTATCATGAACAACAAGCGGACTCATATACCACACGTTTAAAATTAAGTTGTCAGCAATCTGGTATGGCATATACCTTTCAGGACTTCATCAAGGCCAATCAAAAGTTTGCCTCTGCGGATGATCAGGATTTTATCGTGACGCAAAACCTTATCACCTTGAATGAAAATTTACACCATAATCAATGCAGCAAATATCTCAGTCCACATTTAGAACTGGAAAAAACTGAAGCAACTGATGTTACGGAGTGACATCAGTTGCTCAATTTGATTCAAAAAAAGAACGATACACGAAAAAGTCATCTGCAATTGTTTGAGACAGGACTAGTTCTAATCAAAAATGTTTTTGCGATACTTTAAATAATTAGACGCTAGCGAACGAGTTTTGTCGGTGAGGTGCATTGCACCGCAAGATGGTTTCCTTGCGAAGCACGCTTCTCATTTTGCCGAATGAGAAACAACGTTTCGTAAGAGTACCTCCAGCTGAAGGCTAATCCCTTTATTCAATCCCTGGATGAAAGACTCTACAGAATAGAATTAAAAATCTTTTTTTAAATGCGTAAATACTTTTACAGGCATAACATCAGTAAAGCAACTAAAGCAGCAAAGCCAACTAATTAAGCGCCTCGATGGCATTTTTTAAACCTTGTGGCACTTGGCTGTCGTCCTCTACGTCTTTCACGATCGCCTGCCCGACAATCACATCTGTCCCATTAAAACTCATGGTCGGTGATCCATACAATTCATAGCCTTCATTTAAAGCTTTGGTCACACGGGCACAGAAATTGACATCATCTTTACCGGTTAAATAGCGATACACTTTCATCGTTCAGTTCTTTTCTAGCGAAGCGATATTTTAAACCATTCAGCACGTGGCTTAAATTTGCCTGAATTATTTTCAGTATTTACATTTTTGCCCATCATTTTATCAATGCAAATAAAGTCTTAACAATTTAAAGTAGGCAGTTTGTGTTTTGTCGCCTATGATCGGTATTAGATAATAAATGATGATCTTGAGGAACATCACATGGCAAAAACGGCTAGCACACCGGGTCGTCGCTTTATGAAACTTGCCAGTATGACGGCAAGCATTGCTACTAAAACCGTTTCCAATTCCATCCGCAATATCACTGCCGATGAAGAACAGAAAAATGCATCTCGCAGTAAACTTTTTCAGGACATCGGTCTGCAAATTGCAGACACTTTGGGTGAAATGAAGGGTGCGGTGATGAAAGTCGGACAAATTGCCTCGCAGTACAAAGACATTTTTCCACCTGAAGTCGCAAAAGCGATCAGTAAATTACAACGCCAAGCGCCAGCCATGCCTTTTGCTGAAATTAAGGCTCAAGTAGAACAAGAACTCGGCAAACCCCTCGCGCAAATTTTTAAAAGTTTTGAAGAACAACCTTTTGCCGCTGCATCCATTGGGCAGGTGCATAAAGCCGTGTTACCTAATGGTCAGCAGGTGGTGGTGAAAGTGCAATATCCTGGTGTCGAAGAAGCCTGTGAAAGTGATTTAAAACAAGTTCGGCTTGCCCTTCGTCTGATGGGCGTATTGAAAATTGATCGGAAGTTACAAAACAAGCTATTTCGTGAAATTCAGGACAGTTTGGACAACGAACTGAACTATGAAATTGAAGCGCAAAACTTAGATGTGGCCCGTGCGTTTCATAGTGCGCTGGATGACAAAATCATCATTCCACAGGTCTATAAAGATTATTCTTCACGTCATATTTTGACTCTAAGTCTAGAGCTTGGCGACAGTATAGAAACTGCCAGCACATGGTCACAAGAAACACGAAATGCCTTGGGAAGACGGTTATTCCGTGCCATTGGCCGTGAAATTTTCTTCCTTAAACGTTTCCACTGTGACCCACATCCGGGCAACTTCGCCTTTCGTGAAGATGGTTCAGTCATCGTATATGACTACGGCGGTGTGAAAACCCTGTCTCCTGAAATCGTGTCGCACTTTAAGCAATTGATCAATGCTGCACGCAAGCACGATATTCCGCTGATGGAACAGCAACTCGATGCCTTACATTCACTCAATGAACTCGGTAAATTCCCTGCGGAGTTGTATGAACAATGGCTGGAAGTGTTGATGCGTCCGCTAACCACACAATATGACTTTGCTGAAAACTCAGCGCACCATGACGGGGTAGAATTAATTAAGCCATCTCTTAAATATTGGGATGTGTTTAAACCGTCGCCAGACACACTGATGGTGAACCGGACTGTTTCAGGACATTATTGGAATTTGATTCATTTGAAAGTGAATGACAATCTCAATGATCTCTTTGAAGAGTTGGTCCCACCTAGCGCTTAAGGGAGCGTAAAGCACTGATTGCCTGATGAATTTCGGGCAATATTTGCATTTTATATTGTTATGTTATAACATTTCTTTAATCAATAAATTTAAGGAACAGAAGAATGCGTGCCAACATCCATCCCGAATACCGTGAAGTACTCTTTCATGACACCAATGCCAATGCCTTTTTTGTGATTGGCAGTACTTTAAGTACCAATCAAACCAAAGAGTTTGAAGGCAAAACTTATCCGTATGTGACACTCGATATTTCAAGTGCATCACATCCTTTTTATACAGGTGAACAACGTCAAGTGAATAACGAAGGACGTATTGCGAACTTTAATAAACGCTTTGCGCGTTTCAAACGCTCACAATAAGTTCAGTTTAGATTAAGTTTTTTCTTTTAAAATTAAAACATTAAAGAAGTTCAGGGTTCCCCTCCTCCAGCCTGAGCTTCTTTTTTTTATGTCTGAAATTTTGTGGTTTTCAAGCGTTGTTTTAAACATCTATTTTTAAAATCGACTGAAATAAGTAATATCCCAGCCCCAATACGATGACACCAATTACCACACTGGAAATAGCATAACTGAATGCTAGCCCACTTTGCCCTTGTCTAAGCAGTTGAAAGGTTTCTAAGCCGAAACTGGAAAAGGTGGTAAAGCCACCTAAGATCCCAACCATAAGCAATAAGCGTGCTTCATTTTGTAGAACGGGATATTTTTGGCTAAATGCAAAGAACACACCTGCACAAAAGCAACCTAAAATATTCACCCACCATGTTGCCCAAGGAAAGAGTACTGTTGGCTTGGCCAATAACAGTCCTGCTGCATAGCGAAGTGTTGCCCCAATTGCGCCGCCACATGCGACCAAAAGCCAGTTCATAGTTGTCCTACTTCAACATCATTGGTATCTACAATTTAGGCAACAGACTGCCTAAGGTCGCCCTTCAATATACACGCATTTAATTTACGCAAATAGTGTTAAATGTTTGGGCCAAAGCTTGCTATAGTCTGCAACACTTTGCGGTATTTTTTATTGAAAGAGGACATTATGGCTCAGGAATTATTAGATCAACTTCAAGCAGGGACTGCGAAATTTTCAGATGTGATTGCATTTATTGAAGCGCGTTATAACCACACACCAACTGCTTTTACCAATGGCAAACAAGCCAATGCAGCGACTGAAAACCAAGGCAGTGCCAAAGTATTTTCTTTTGCCCAATTGAATGGTCTAAACCAAGCTGAAACATTAAGTCTTTTTGCTGAACATTATGCTGCTGTTTTGGCGACACCAGACGCAACTGACCACCAAAACATTCGCCAATTTATGCAAAATGGTTGGGAAGGTATTCAATTTGACGGTCAAGCGCTCAGCGCGAAATAATGCTTAGGTGGACGTTCTAAATCTGTTCGTCTGCAATAAAAAAAGCCAGTACAAATACTGGCTTTTTTTATCGTTGGTCATCAGTTCAAATCAAGACACTCGAACTCTGCAAGTCCATTCAGCCATCGCGGTTTTTTCCCAAGCTCGTGCATGCTTCAAATGTAGTAATTCTTCACCCGCAGTCGTTGCGGTAAAACGATAAGTTTTTTGACCACCGGCACCAAGCACTGGTGTCGTATCCGCAGCATCTTGTTGTTGAGCTGACTGAAACACTTCTTCAACTTTAAAAAGTTTCGGTTGCTCAGCCAAAGACCATACATACCCAGTACTTGGATTTTCGTTTAACAGCACTTCCAAAGTCTGTCCACGATCCATCTCAAGCAAGGTCGGACAACTTTGCTGTTCAGTAAATACATGGGTTTTCCCATCTACAGTTGAACTCATACTGGTACATCCACCAAGCGCCAAACTACTCGCCATCATTAGACTCAAAATAAACTTTTTCTTTATCGTCATTTTCATCATCAAATTATTTTACCTTGAATCTAATGCACACCGATTTCAAATACAATCTCGATGCAATCGAAGTTTAGCCTTTAACTTTTTCAATCCACTGAATCGAACTGACACGAAAAACCTCACAAGCCCCATCACCCGTATCTGTTGGGGTCAAAGATGAAGTCCAAACCAAATCTTTGTCTTTCACCTCAACCAAATCCCCTTTTAAACGCACAAGATCACCACGTTTTACTTGAGTAATTTGTTTCGCAATTTGCGGGTTTGCAGGAATGATGTGCATATTCGACACCATCATCATGGCTTGCTTTTGCGGTACAGGAACGCGATCCATTTTCCAATTTAAGAAACGGTCATATTGATTGACTGAAATCGTACGAGCAATTTCTGGCTCTGCAAATAAACCCCAACTGACTGCATAATCGATCGGAGAAAATTTTGCTTGTTCATCTGTTTGATAGGTTTTTGAACCTAAAATTCGGAAATCACCTTTAAATTCTTTCAAGGTAGAAATCGACTGGCCTTTGGCAGCAGGTGCTAAGCCTTTGGCAATATTATAATCTGAAGACGCTTGGACACCGACATTCAATAAAAAGCCTGCAAGCACAGTACTTAATGCAATTCGCTTGATCATCGCGTTATCCTCTTACCCTGTAATACTTCACATTACTCAATTTTAATTCTGCAATTGAGCCGACTTCATCTATACATAATGCCCCAACCTGAACATGAGCTTAAAATCCCGTAGGTTGAGCATGATGAATGTCGTTTTCACTAGTTGTAACTCTATATTACGCACACAGTCTGCATAAACCTTATGAACTTGGTAACAAAATGCTGTTATTCAGTCAATTGGCCCATATCCATGCCCTACCACATGATTTAAAATTAAAAAGACATAAATTACACTTTAAAAAAAGCCAACAACAATACCCGCTATGATTTATAAATTTTATCAACAACACATTTTTCCGCATCTTTTAAATCAAGTCATGCAAGTGCCGAGCCTGATGGATAAACGACGCGAACTCCTGTTAGCCGTATCTGGTGAGGTGCTCGAAATTGGCTTTGGTACAGGTTTGAATTTAGCGTTTTATCAAAATGTCGATACGGTTTTTGCCCTAGAACCCAATCCTGATATTTTTCATTTAGCTGCTGAACGTGTACATGCAGCGCCGTTTGAGGTACAGCATATTTTAGCCGGTGCTGAAAAATTACCCTTTGCAGATGAAAGTCTAGATCATGTCGTGAGTACATGGACCTTATGCAGCATTGCCGATATTGAAACTGCGCTTGAAGAAATCTACCGCGTCCTTAAACCAACAGGGACATTTCATTTAGTAGAGCATGTACAACACAATGAAAATCGGAAAATTAAGCAGTTACAACACCTACTGACGCCCATTCAAAAGAAAGTCGCGGATGGCTGTCATCTGGATCGTCATATGCAAAAGTTGCTTGAAGATGCCCAGTTTGAATGTTTTGAAACGCAGTATTTTGATGCAGAAGGCATTCCAAAAATTGGTCAGCGCATGTTGCTCGCCCGCGCACGGAAGTTGAGTTAAAGCGTCCAAGGCCATGTTTAAGCACAATCAAATATAGATAAAAGTACCTAGTCTTTGATTAGTCGAATGGCATTAATTTTTAGGATATGACAGGGCTTTTTATTCAACACATTATAGGTGTTATACGACTTCCCTGTTTTGATGGAATGCACATCCACCCATTCACCCAAAATCTCCACGCGATCACCTGATTTTAAACGCCGAATACGATTTGCGACATCTTCGGATTGAGCAATCACACTAACATTTTGCAATTCGGACTTGAGCTGTTCAATTTGTGTCGAGGGCGCGTCTTTCGCTTGCACACTAAAACAGCGGTTCTGCTGAGACCATTCAAGATGGTATTTTAAAGATTGGATATCATTTGCGCCTGAACTCAGTAGCAGATCAATATTGCTGACATAGGCCAAGTCTTGAAAGCCACCCACCACAGTCGGTGCTGCCGGATGTAGTGTACGACTACTGGCACTGTAGTAGCGTTTATCCAACAGCAAATATTCACCGGAAAATGCCTGAGTCGCTGTGACCTGAAAATTTTTCAGCACACCTGTCTGCTCTAAATGTGGAATGGCACGAAAATATTCAGACCATATCCACAGCATGAGCGCAAAAACGGCTGCAGTCGCTAAGAGTTTTTCCATGTGAATATTCTGTCCTTATTACTTTTCGACGCTTCTGAGCCTGAATCACGCGAGCTTAAATATGCTCAAAATCAATTCGGATGGTTTCAAAACGCACTCGCCCTTCGGCAATGGCTTGAGCAATCGCTTGTTGCCCTTTGGTCAAACGTGCCCCACCACTTTTAATATCAATCAGCACCACTTCGATGTCTTCAGCGAGGCCATCGCCATCACGAAAGTCGGTATAGCCATCAAAAACCACATAATCGATCGGGTCACCAAGAAACTTTGCATCGCTAGGTAGATACTGAAATTCGGGCATGATCGGCGCCATTTGTTCGGCCATTTTGCCTTTTAAAACAGCACGACTGGTATTTACACTGCGCTTTTGTGCATGGGCCAAGGCCTGCTGATGTTCCAATTCTAGTTCTGCAATATATTGCTCGTATTCTGCCTTAATCCTTCCATTGCGACTACCACTTAAAATTAAGGTGGTCAGTACAATCCCAATACACGCGCCAATGAGCATGGCCATCCAGACAGACATTTAAAATTCCTAATCTTTTTAAGACATTACTGCGAAACGTATAGAAAAAACTTAGACTTTGGTTCTTTGTCATATTCCCCGCATTAAACAATGATATGCTAGGGATGAGCAGAATAAAATCTATTTAGGTCGATGAAAACGATATTAATTGCCAATCAAAAAGGTGGTTGTGGCAAAACCATCACAGCAATCAGTTTAGCCTCTGCACTTGCGCAAAAAGGTTATAAAGTGGCCTTGGCAGATGCTGACAATCAAAAGTCTGCACGTCAATGGCTCAAACAGCGCCCAGAGACTGCAGCCCCAATTCAGAGCCTAGATTGGCGTCATGAAAAGTCGATTGGTGATGTGCCGAAAGGGATTGAATATCTAATTATCGATGCACCGGGTGCGTTATCGGGTGAACATGCAGATCAGTTGGTCAGTGAAGCTCATGCCATCATTACCCCGCTACAACCATCTTTCTTCGACATCGACTCGACCCGTCGTTTTTTAAAGCATTTGCAAGAAATTAAACGGATTCGTAAAGGTAAAGTCCAAATCTTATTACTGGCCAATCGTGTCAAACCCAATTCTGCTCATTCCAAAGAAATTCAAGATTTTTTCAATAAAGTTGAACAACAGCCCGTTGCTTGGATTTCTGAACGTACCGCTTATGGTCAACTTGCCATGCAAGGTCTTTCGGTTTTTGATAAAACACAAAAATTGTACCTCGGTATGCAACAACAATGGCAACCTGTGCTCAATGCCATAATTGAAGACGAAGCCGAGTGGTTTTAACCCATCATTCCACATTTTGCTGATATAAAGGCCAATCTTGCAAGGATCTAGCCTGAAAGATATTCACCATAAGTTAACAAGCTCTCGTTTTCGGGAGCTTTTTTTTCAGTTAAGATTGAACACAACATGATGAAAAAATCAGAGCACGCATTGCCAACGTTCGCACCTACATTACAAAAAGTCTTATTGTTCGGATTATTTTTTATCCTGATTTTTTTGAGCTTTAGCGTACTCAAATACTTTATTGTGCCCGTCGTTTGGGCAGCGATTATTGCTTATATGACTTGGCCGCTGTATCAATCGGTGCATCGTTTTTGTGGCAATCGTGCAAATCTAAGTGCGGCGCTGATGATCTTACTGGTGGTGCTCGTGGTGGGTCTGCCGGTGATTTTTGCGATCTTCTTGCTACAACATGAAGGCCGTAACTTGTATTTTGAATTACAAAAGCAGGTCTTCTCGGGTCATGTCAATGTGCCTGATTTTATTCGCCAACTGCCGTTTATTGGTAAAGAAGTCAGTCGTACCCTGCATGAGCTGAACAATGACCCGAACAGTATTATTCAATCGGTACAAATTTGGATTCAGGGGCATTTGAACTACGGTAAAGTTTTGGTTGGCGAAGTCAGTAAAAATATCTTTAAGCTGTGTTTTGCCGTGATGTCTTTATTTTTCTTCTATCGTGACGGTCAAACCATTTTAAGTCAGGTCAGTAAAGCCCTCGAAATGGTCATTGGGCCACGTATTCATCATTATCTTGCCACTATTTCGGATACCACACGTGCCGTAGTGTATGGCATCGGCCTCACCGCGATTGCCCAAGCTTTACTTGCCGGTGTGAGCTATTTTGTCGCCGATGTGCCTAACCCAATGTTATTAACCATCATTACCTTCATGTTGGCACTGATTCCGTTTGGTCCACCGATTTCATATACCGCTGTGTCGTTGTGGTTATTTTCACAAGGTCAAACCATCGAAGCCATTGGCGTCATGGCTTGGGGTGTTTGTGTGGTGAGTACGGCCGATAACGTGATTCGCCCTTTAGTGATTTCAGGGGCAACGCAGATTCCATTCTTATTAATCATGTTTGGTGTTTTGGGTGGGATCGCCAGTTTCGGTCTTGTCGGTTTATTTATCGGGCCAGTGATCTTGGCGGTACTCTTGGCGATTTGGCGTGAATGGTTACATGAAACCCAAATTGAACCCGTCATGATGCCCAAAGCAACATTGGCACATAACTTAGACAATATGGATGATAAGCCTGAACAACCTTAATTCAGGCTTGAATTCATTAAACAAATATTACAATCAAATACTTAAATTATCTGTCATCCTGTATCCGCATCTGTTTCAATGGTTGAAATTCCATAAAAACAGACAGGATGCCAAACATGTCTTCACTATTTAAATTCGGCGCGCTTGCTGCGGTCAGTGCCCTGATGTTTACAGGCTGTGCGAGTACCTCGACTTCAACAGGTCTGAATGCAAAAACCGTGACGGTCAATGCCGTGACTGCTCAAGGTATTGGTCAAAGCATCGGTCAAATTAACTTGGTTGATAGCCCTGCTGGCTTGGTTATTCATACCAATTTAACCCAGCTTCCTCCGGGTCCACACGGTTTCCATATTCATGAAAAAGGTTCTTGTGCCCCAGCTGAAAAAGATGGAAAAGTGGGTGCTGCACTCGCTGCGGGTGGTCACTTTAACCCTAAAGCGGCACCTCACCACGGTACACCGTTAACCGGTCACATGGGTGACTTACCGATCCTTCAAGTTCAAACGGATGGCACAGCAAAAGTGAATTTAATTGCACCGCGTTTGAAATTAGCGGATGTACAAGGCTTAGCCATCATGGTCCATGCCGGTGGTGATAATTACTCTGACGACCCTAAACCTCTAGGCGGTGGCGGTGACCGTATTGCCTGTGGTGTGATTCAATAATCGACCTTGCATATAGATTTGAACAAGCGGACTTTAAGTCCGCTTTTCTATTGAATAAAAATTGACAGTTCACAGAAAAAAGCTCAGTCTAATTTACAAAATCATTCGAATACTTCATAACTCTGTGAACACGCGACTCTCTTGGTTTCAACAGTTTCAATCCAGTGCAATCATTATGTATTGCCTGCAAATTTGTATTGTTTTGAGTGGCACCACGCTCGGATTATATTTTCTCGGTTTTCATAGTTTTATTGTGCCCGTCACCTTAGGTGCGATTGCTACCGCGCTCACGGACTTTGATGACCGACTCAGCATCCGACTGCGTAATTTGCTCTATGTCTGCGTACTCTTCTTTAGTGTCAGTAGTATTTTAGATTTTCTCTATCCCTATAAGCTGCTGTTTATCTTATATCTTTCACTGTCCAGTGCAGGATTTATTTTATTAGGAGCTTTGGGGCAACGCTATGCCACGATTTCTTTTGGCACGATTTTACTATCGATCTACACCATGTTCGGCTTGGGCGAATATGACACCTGGTATTTTCAACCCAGTTGCTTTGTTCTAGGGGCAATATGGTATGGCTTGACCTCAATTCTCTTTTACCTGATTAAACCTACCCTACCTGTACAGGACAATCTCTCGCGTTGTTTTTTACAAATCGCCGAAGTACTGAATGCAAAAGCACGCTTATTTGACCCAGATAATGTCAACAATGTGGAACACTTACTGTATGAATTATCGCTCAAAAACAGTGATGTCATCCCGAGTTTAAACACGACCAAAGCTTCTTTACTCACCCGTTTAAAAGCCTCAAGAGCCAATAAAAATACCATCTACTGGCTGAATTTATATTTCTTGGCACAAGATATTCACGAACAGGCCAGTGCGAATTATTTACACTACGAACAAATTCATCAAAATTTTAGCCGTACCGATTTAATTTTTCGTTTTCAAAAAAATATTCGATTACAAGCGCAGGCTTGCCAACAGTTGGCCTACTGTATTTTGCATCGGCAGCCCTATCAGCCTGATCCCATTACTGCGCAAGCACTGGCACATTTGCATGCCTCTTTGCAGGAGTGGATGGCCAATAATCCGCAAAATATAGAAGTGAAAAACCTACAGCTGATCTTGAGCAATTTGGACAGTGTGCAAGAACGTTTTTCGCATGTGCAGGATTTAGATCATTCACAGCAACAGGCTTATCAGCAGCATATCGACAACCTCAATTTACTCGATGACGATATTCACGGCTGGCATGATTTATGGCTCAAACTGAAACAGCATTTGAGTCCCGAGTCTGCCTTATTTCGCCATGCCGTTCGCATCGCCTTTGTCTTTGCTATGGGCTATGCCATTTCCCTCTTGCCCTTTGCCAAAAATGGCTACTGGATATTATTGACCAGTTTATTTGTCTGTCAGATGCGTTATTTTGCGACCAAAAGTCGTTTAAAAATGCGGACTTTGGGAACCATATTAGGGGTCTTACTTGGCATTCCTATTTTGTATTTTGTGCCTAGTGTCGAAGGTCAATTACTACTGACGATTATTTTTGGCGTGTGCTTTTTCTATCTGAGTGCCAAAAAATATGCCATGGCGACCCTCATGGCAACCTTAATGGTCTTGCTGATTTTTAATTTAAAAGGCGCTGGTTATGCGGTCATTTTACCGCGTATCGTTGATACCCTACTCGGCTGTTTTATTGCATGGTTCGCAGTGAATGTGATCTGGCCAGATTGGGACTTTCGCAATATTTCCAAGACCATTCAAAAAAGCTCTGCTGCGACCCTGCATTATTTTGATGCCGTAGTTGAGCAATATCTCCATGGGAAAACCAATAGCATTGATTATCGGCGTGCCCGTCGTTCAGCCCATAATGCTCAAACTAAACTATCGAGCATGATTTCAAGTTTAAGTACCGAGCCTGAACCCGACCAAACTTTGATTCAACATGCTTTTCGCTATTTGGTCTATAGCCATAGCCAGCTCAGTTATATTTCTGCACTGGGGAGCCACCGTGAACAAGTACAAGACCAACAAGTCCTTGAACTACTGCAATGGTGTCAAAGCACCTTAGACGAGGTCTTAATTCAGCAAAAACCGCTCAATCCTGAGAAAATTCAGCAAAAACTTTTCGAAATTCAAACACTCAGCACTGAAGAAATGCTGTCTAATCACCTACAACTGGTGCTCAAGCAGATCAGTTTATTATTAGAAACATTAGCCGAACTGATTCAGCTCAGAACACAGCTAATTCAGGCGGAAATTAAATAAAATCATATGGGACTCTTGATGAAAATGCTTAGTTTCGGTCTTAAACGCCTCATATTAACCACGATTGTGGCGACCTCATGTTTAGCTGCCTCTTCTGTATTTGCAGCACCGACAGCACAAGATTTGAAGCGTATTTTGGAATGTCAGGCCGATTACGACACCTACCATGACACTTTACTCGATTATGAAAAGGCTCTGGGGCAATTGGGTTGGAAACGCCATGATGATCCACATCAACCGTTTATTTATATCTATAAAAATAAGCAGGCTGTAGAGTTTTTTGGCATGCCGACCCAAGAAATTGGCCTGTCTTCCAATGCAGTATTCGCAATCTATCGCCAAGCCGATGTGAAAAAACTTGCCCAAAAGTATGGCATTGAACAGCATCCGATGTTTGCCAATATGCCGTTTTTCCGTGGTGAAAAAATCCTACGCACGGAAGTTGAAACGGATGATCTGCATGCCATTAATCACAAACTGAGCCTGTCTGAAATGACCGGAAAAAGCCCGATGATTTTATTCGGCTGTAACTATGAATTTGATCAGGGTTCAATTGAAGACTCCTTAGCGGATCTAGAAGATTAATCCGAGCAGATGACTCAGAATTAACTTTAAAAACATTCACTTAGATTCAATATGCGAATCAATTATTTCAACATGAACGCTTCGTTCCTGCTGTGCTTTCAGGTACACTCAAGGCTGAAATCACTTTGAATTTAGACTTCGCATGAATATCAAGACCTTACGCTTTGTGGGCCTACTCGAAGGCATCTCCTTTTTATTATTGTTGTTCATTGCTATGCCAATGAAGTACCTGATGGATAATCCAATATTGGTCAAATACGTCGGTATGGGACATGGCGTCTTGTTTATTGCCTTCTTGGTGGTGCTATTTGTGGTCTGTGAAAAACAAAAATGGTCACTCAGTGTATTTCTAATGGGCTTAATTGCATCGATTTTGCCTTTTGGTCCGTTCATTTTCGATCGCAAATTAAAAAATGCAGAACAACCTGCAACATCAAATTAAGACTGTATACAACAAATAAAAAAGCCCAATGTTGTTCTACACAGCACTGGGCTTTTTCTATGATGGCATGAACTCGAATTTAAAATTCACCCGACAATTGACGTTGTCGCATAATATCTCGCACCACCAAGCGTGGTAGGCTGAACCACAAGATAATGAGTATAAAACCCGCCAAACTATAGGCCCAAAGTCCAAAGTTCTCATACAGCACGCGCACGATTTCGATCACGGCAAAGAACGTCAGCATCATGATCACAGACACTGCCGCAGCCACTGTGCCCTTCGACATTTCAGACGACATTAAGGCAAATCGATAGAGAACAGAAAAGCTAATCCCTTCACCAAAACTGACCAAACTCATGCCAAGAATGAGCAATGTCAGAAAATAACTTTCAGTCATCGTCCCAATCACCACGAGGCTCGTCCCGAGTAACATCAGCGGTAGCCCGATCATCACAGACTGACCTAGAGGCAGTTTGTCGATGATTTTAATCAGGACAATATTACCGAGGATCAGACCGCCCAAAACGGGAAACTGTGCCATGCCGTATTGCATGCTACTCAGTCCTAGTTGCTCCACCAATATGACCGGAGATAGCGCAATCCAGAGCATCAGTGGCATAGCCACCATCGGTAGACCCAGTGTCAGCGCCAAAAAGCGTTTGTTTTTTAACACCTGTTTAAAGTCATCGATAATATAACCCACCGGTTGCTTTGGGATGCTGATGTGCTGTGTCGGCATCTTGGCTTTTAAACCAAACCAACTCAGAAAAGATAGAAATGCGATTCCAATAAAGCCCCAATGCCATGACACGTGATCAATCATAAAGGCACCGAGTACAGGACCGATCAGTGGCGCCAGTAGTGAGATATTCGCCATGATCGCCATGACTTTGATGGCATCTCGCTCTTCAAAAGTTTCCTGTACAGCAGCATAGCCCACAGCAGAAATAACCGATAAACCAAAACCCTGTAAAAAACGCAAAGTTAAAAAGCTTTCGATATTATGCGTGAGCAATATCACTAAACAGCATATGCTAAAAAATGCTACACCACCCAACAGGACTTTTTTACGGCCTAATCGGTCTGACAAGGGTCCTAATATCGCAGCGACACAGGCACCTCCCAATAAGTAAAATGACATCGACGAGGGTGCCCATGCACTACTCACACCAAACTCTTGGGTAATCGCAAGCATGGCAGGTTGGACTAAGTCGTTTCCGATATAGACAGAAAATTCAAATAAAACCAGTGCCAAGGGAAACATTAAGGTGGCACGACTTAATTTTGTGGTTTGTACGTTTTGCATTGTTATCTACATATCAAATGTGTGCTGTCGAGCTTGAAATGACAAATAGGGAGAGACACTTCAGCCCAATGACGAGCACTGTAATATTAATTTTAAAAATGAATTTGCGGCGTATCCGCCATATGTGCGTCGTATTCACAAGACGCTAGATAGAGTTGACATCCTCACACCCTTAAAAGAGGGCGATTCCTACAGCTAGACGCTTATGCCCAAGCGCAAGAATGTTTAGAGCTGAGTTTATATCTCGATCATGAGCTGTACCACAGCTCATGCACTCCCATTCTCTTATTCCAAGATCTGTCTTACCTTTTGGACTACTTGAGGTGATCTCACCGCAGCACGAACAGATTTGGGTGGTATAGGCTTCTTGGACTTCTTCAAACAATACGCCTGCGTTCTCGCATTTATACTTGAGCATTGTTTTTAGTGCCGAAAATCCTGTATCCAAAACAGATTTTGCCATTTTGGTTTTTACTAATTTTTTAGCACTCAAGTCACCTACAATAATCAGTGCATTTTCATTCACAAGCTTGGTGCTTGCTTTATGCAAATGATCTTTTCGACTATTTGCAATCTTGGCGTGTAATGCACGAACACGCTTCTTATTCCTTGCTCTCTGAGCAATACCTAATTTCTGCTCATATTTTCGATAGAATTTTGGATTTGAAATTACAGTGCCATCAGAACAGGTGGCAATATCTTTTAAGCCTAGATCAATACCAATCGCTTGGGTTGCTGTCGATTTATCTTGCTTAGGTGATTCAACAACAAGACATACATACCAACGCCCACGGCTATCCTCTACAAATGAACCTGTTTTTAACGTGTATTTGCTTAAACCGTAGCTATCCCAAAGCTTAAATTGGTGTTTTCCATACTGGACAT
>NZ_VPAN01000072.1:0-6888 GCF_013419225.1 Acinetobacter sp. YH12097
GGACAAGCATCGTCATTTTATTATGGTCAGCCTCAGGGTGAAGTGTGTCTAATCAACAGGGTTTTCGGTCTCTAAGCACTTTTTAAAGGGAACATCATCGACTCAAATCTCTATTTGCAACAGTGCCGTTATAACTACTAATATTCCAACACCTAGCTAATATTATTTTAAACTTAATCTTTAAAAGTTATAACAATAAATCAGCCCGTATTTTACAGGCTGATTTTTAGCTATTTCTTCAATAGTTTTTACCAACTTCTCAGCTCTTTCAATAAGAACCTCCTCAGCAATATAATTATTTTTACTTGAACCGTACCGGGTCAGTGTTCCACAGTTTTCATAAGATAAATAATTATAGTCGCCAATTTCAACTGAGTTCCTCTCCGGCTTTTAAATAGCGGTATACCGCTTGGCGGCTAATTCCAAATGCCTGGCCTAATGCCATTTTTGAAGGATACTGCCCTTCCTTCCATGCTTGTCGCAAAGCTTCAGCTTTATCAGGCTTCAATTTATGTACCCGGCCTTTGTACTTCCCTTGAACAGAGGCGAGTTTAATTCCTTCCTTTTGCCTTTCCAGAATGATTTCACGTTCAAATTGCGCAAAAGCACCCATCAGTTGCAGCATCAAATTATCCATCGGCGTGGATTGGGCAGTAAAAGTAATATTCTCTTTTACAAACTGGATAGCGATCCCTCTTTTGACCAGTTTATCTACTTCAGTGACCAAATCTTTTAGACTTCGTGCAAAACGATCCATGGAATGTACAATCACCCTGTCCCCTTCCCGGACATAGTTCAACATTTCTTGAAATTTCGGTCGGTCGGTATTTTTACCCGAAGCACGGTCAACAAAAATCCGGTCGACTTCAATTCCCTCAAGTTGACGCCCTGTATTTTGCTCGACCGAACTCACTCGCACATAACCTACTTTTTGGCCTTTCACTCTTTCACGCCCCAATTAGATAAAAATGAACAATTTCGTAAATTATAAATCTTAAATATCAAAGTTACATGTTATATATGGTTAAAAATCATTTAAATGTTACATAGTTTTAAGAACTTTTATATTGTTACTTTAGGGTATACTCCAAATTTACATAATGTCGCATCTTCTGTGAAATCGTCTTTTCTACGCAAATAAACCTGATTTAAAGGCGAAACCTAACAATATTACAAGTAGCACTGTTAGCATTGCTTTAAGCCTAAAAATCGTATCATGAGCTATTTTAATTTTCTCCTTATACTCCACCTCTGACATTGAAAACTTATCCATTTCAGCCTGAATAGCATCCATATATTTTGAAATTTTTTCTAATTTTTCGCTCTGCTGTTCATTTTTAAGTGATAGCGCAGTATTGGATTGCTCCAGTTGTTTATTTAAATTGATCTGCTGAATAAGATTTTTCGCTTGATCGGCATTGATTTTTTGACTTTCCTCATTAAATTCATCCTGCTCTTTAGACTCTTGAATCAACTGCTTTGCTCTAGCAGTCAGTTTTATGTTTTTTTCTTTGAGGGCTTCATTCTCTTGTTCTAGAGATTCTTTAGCTTTTTCTATTGTAGAAAATTGCTTTTTAAAGTCGGTGAGCTGTCGCTGTAGCTCAATATTTTCCTCAAAGTGACTTGTCGCAACCTCATCAACTAAAAAATCACAATATTTAAAAAAATCGGCTTCAATCAGGGCAAAGGGCATGGCATGAGAAATTTTTAAATGCTCAACAATTTCATGCCAACTTTTACCCGTGCGGTACAGCTCGGTAATTTCATCCTGTCGGCTCTCAAGCCACCTACGTTTATTGAAATAAGGGGTTTTAGCCATCACTCAATATCCTTGTAAAAACTATCGCTATAAACATAGCCATCACTGCTTTTGGACGCTAAAAACCTCTTACCCTCCTCACTGCTTTTCCATGCCAAAAGTAGCTCTCTTGAGCTTTGATTGGCTTCGTCTTTAATAGCCCTAAAATATGTATGGATTTCCGTATTATTTTTAATTTTTGGAGTGGAAGCACGGACATAGCTTAGATTTAACTTTCGTCCACCTGCACCTAAAAAACTACGGTTCATTTTTGACTGAAAATAAGCCGTGAACATGCTATATAACTTACCGATCTGCACACGTACACCACGGTAGCCAATATAGCCCTCAAGGCTTAAAAGGTACTTTTCAAAATGTTCTTTTACATCCGTATTGGATTTATTTTTTTGAAAGCTATTTACCAAATTAACGCCACGTTGACGCACAGCCTCAAACGCTTCTTGCTTCAAACGCCATGTAAAGTTAGTCGCATGTTTGGTATTTTCACTTAAACCCATTTCTTGCAATTCTTTGATACTTTTGGCTCGTTTTGTGAGCTGTAAAAAAGTATATTCACCCACTGTTAAGGATATCTTTCCAAAGGTTTCAGCACCTTTGACCTGTTTAGAAATTTGATCATTTAAATAATCAAGATGATCATATTTATTCTGAATAATCACACCATCAGGCAAACGTAGAAGTAAGTCATTTACACGGCAAAGTAAAAGCAAAGTCGGGGGTCTAAGGGTATATAACTTATTTTCATTTTTCGATTTATCACGCAAGTAACGATAAAAATCAGCTTCGGTTAGATTTTCTTTCTGAAAACAACCGCCATTCGCAACGATGCAACAAAACGTACTTTGTCCGGACAGAAATTTTCGATACTGCTGTTGTGGTGTATTCAGCAAACCATAGCGGTCATTCCACTTTTCAAGCATGGATTCTGCATTACTAAAACTGCTCGGTTTAATCAAAATTCCCAAATCGTAACCTTTGCTGAAACATGCAAGGGTCGTATGAGTGAACTCTTTTATGCCAGTGGTGTAATAAATCATTTTTTCTTATTTAGTCCAAAAATTTAATTATCAATATACCTTCATTTGTAGATTCTTAAAGGTATTCCAAAGATTTTTTTAATAGTTATATCTAAAAGACTAGTTATAGGTAGTTATAACCGAATTATGCTATCGCATAATTAGCAGTTCCAAAAATTCGACTTGACATGGTATTTGATACGCATAAGATCAGATTTGTAGATATTGTTTTTTCGTTGGACTGCCAATCCATACATTCAATTTTCCTTAAAAATTGTTTGTTCATGGATTGCCAACCATGAACAAACAACATCACCCATTTTCGCAACGTGCCAAGTTGTGAAAATTTTTATCGGTGAAGCTGCGTGCGTGAGAAATCTAGCTGGCGCGGCTACGATAGGGGCTGAGAGGTGTGACTCCTCTTTTCTACCTGTTACAAAAGTTATGTTCCTGTTTTTACAGGATGCAAGTAGGGCGACACGGACACGGGAATTGACGGGTTATCAGCGTTTAAAACATGCGACTGGTAACTTAGTGAATTAACCCTGTTTTATTTGTTACGGTGAGCCATCTCAAGGATTGGGTGAATGGCGTTAATAACCGCTTGGCAGATGCTTCGCAAGGGCATAGTCAAGGCGCACAGGTGGGCTTTTGAGGGCATCGTAAGGTGTCAGGGGCGTGAGGTGAATAACTGGATCGTTCGGTACTGTACGGTGATTTGCTGAATTCGTAGAGATACGTTGCAAATTGCTGACAGATCAATGGATAGCTCAAGCCTGTAAGGTCGTCTCTGTCAACATACAACTACAAAATAGTTGATGGCAGTCGATATGCGTAGAGTAAGTGCTTTACCTTATTAATTTAACTAGGAAATATAAGCTAGAAAAGACTTGGAACTGCGGTCTAGCGAAGTATGGAATTGATTTTAGTTAAGTTAGAGATAAGCGTACTACTCGATTTCAATGTTTTTTATTGAAATCAAAGACAAGTGAAACTAACGTGGGCGCACTTCACACCGTATGAGTTGTAGATATTTAATTTCTGATTGATGAGTTCACAGAAAAGCAATTCTAGGCAAACAACGAGGTGGTGATCGGTGACGGTCTTTAGAAGTGTTAGAGAATAGACCAGTACAAAACCTTAGCTACATCGAGGTTGCAGACAGTTCGAGCGAATAAAAACGTAAGCGCTGTTAATTGGGAAAGTCTATGCCGATAAGTTGGTGATGTTTAAGGTGATTGAAAACAGATTTTTTTCGGTAATATTCGAGTGGTATCAACATGCTTTGGCTAGCATGATTTACCGAAAAAACTGTCTTAAAACGATTCTACAATCGTGAAAATTAGTTGTCTTGGCCGACAATGATATTTTCAAACTGTTGATGCAGTATAAATACGTACAAACTAGTGGTTTTAAGAACCCAGCCCCTTAGGGGCTGGGTTTGTCTTTATAAAAATAACTCTATTTCGCTCTCATTTGCGATTTAAGCCACTTCATAGCAAAAACCATCATTTCATCACATGACTTTGTAATCGGGCTAAAAAACGCCATTTTAAGCCTTGTATAAGCATCTATAGAGCGAGTGTCTACGAGCGAACCACCAAAATTCGCGCCTAGACTCTCTGAAAAACCGTTTTTTAAGCTGTGAAGCCTAAATAAGCGTAAATCATATGCAGAAATTTGAGCCTAGACCGAGCGTAGCGAGTAAAAAAGCTCTATGAGCGAAGCGAATTCCGAGTTGCTTTTGATCTTGCTTTTGCTTTTTCTTAAATTCACGAAAACATAAACCAAAAAATTGCCCCGGCGAATCGAGCGAAAGCGAGATTCAATAGAGTTTGAGCGTAGCGAAAACCAAGGGCAATTTTTCATTTATTAATTTTAAAAGCTTTATTAAAAGCTTTTAATAGCTTTTAAAAAGCTTTTAAAAAGCTTTACGACCAGTCTCAATGTGTTGCTATACCAGTGTTTCAGACACTAAAGTGGGGGCGAAATGTTAGGTTTTTGACTTTAAGTGGGGGCGAAATGTTAGGTTTTTGACTTTAAGTGGGGGCGAAATGTTAGGTTAGTGGGGGCGAAATGTTAGGTTAGTGGGGGCGAAATGTTAGGTTAGTGGGGGCGAAATGTTAGGTTAGTGGGGGCGAAATGTTAGGTTGTAATCAAGATATGCTTGACTTAATAAGTGGGGGTGAATAGTATTAAAAATACCACCACATAATAGAAGAATAGTGATTTTAGATGGCTGTATCATTAAAGAAAATTAAAAATTTTGAGGAACATGACAAATCTCTTTTTCCTCTTGCAGCACCTGCCAAACGTTATCCAAAAGACTATGCTGTCTTTCAAAATATTTTCTGGCAATTGAAGCATGAGAAATCACCAAAAGACGATATTCTAAAATTGCTATTCTTTTTTAGCCCTAAAGTTCGGCTAGCATCAGATCCCAATGAAACAACAGAATTCACTGTAACAGCTAAAGAATATGCTGAATTGACGGGCTTAAAGCCAAGCAGTGCTTATGTAGCCTTAAACCGAGTAGTAGATGCTCTCTACGACCACAGTGTAGTTTTTTATCATCCTGGAAAAGATCGAGAAATTCGAACAAGACTCATTAGTACATGCTCATACAAGGATGGATGTTTTTATATTTCTTTCACGCATTTTGCCCTATACATTATGTATGTTTTTAATAAACAAAATTCGTATACAAAATTTAAAGTTAAGTCGGCTGTTGCCTTACATGGTCACGGTTTAAAACTTTACCCATTCTTGGTACAAAATGAATTTCGTTCTAATTTCGATGTATCCATTAAAGAATTAAAAAGTGCTTTAGGTCTAGCAGAAAATTCATACCCAGAATATAGAGATTTCAAAAGTACTATTCTTAAACCTCATATTGATGACATTAACTCTAAAACAGAACTGACTATTGAGTTTAAAGCAGTTAAGAAAGAAGGACGCAAAGCTAGTCATGTTAATTTTATAGTTAGAAAAAAGAAAACTATTGGAGCTAATCAACAAAGTGAAACTGGTAGTAACCAAGCGCAAAATAAAATAACTGCAAAAATGGTTTATTTAACGATAATTCAAAGTGAAGAATTGAGCTTGAGATTCAAAGAATCTGGTGAGACTACAGACGAATTAGTAGAAAGAATAAAAACTGATTTTAAGAACAACGAAGGTAATAGATGGATTGAAAAATTAGCAGAATTCAATGTCGACCTTACTATTGAACAAAAAAATTGAAGAGCTACTCCCCTATCTAAAGAAAGTAGGCTTTAATACAAAATAAATTTCATGTTTAGGTAGAATGTTCAGATGAACATCCTTGTACACGCACTGAGGGATTCCATTGAACACAACAAAATTTAGCGTTATGGACGCTAGTAAAGCCTTTAAAAAATCACGTACAACAATATACGAAGCTATAAAAAATGGTGAATTATCAAGGGATCATGATGGTCTTATAGATCTATCTGAACTTATCAGAGTCTACGGAAATCCTTCAGGTGTTCAGTCCAGTACACGCACTGAACACGTACAGAAGGATGTACATGTACACGTCCAGTCAGAAGTCGAAACTGTATTAAAAGATCAAATTTCATTACTTAAAAATCAATTGGACTTAGCCAATCACAGAGAAAAGGCTTTGATGCAACACATAGAAGATTTGACTCATAGAATTGAGTTTAAAGGTCAGCTTGAACAACCAAAAACAGGGGTAGAAGAGCACAAAGTTGTTCCTCCTGTTGATTCTGAGATGATAGAGAATCCTAAACTAGAACCAGACCAGAAAGATGACGGATTGACTACTCCGGAACAAAAGGAAAATAAGCGTATTCCAGTCCCTGAACATATTGAGCCAGAACCAGAAAAAAGGGGCTTCTGGAGCCGTTTTTTCAAGCCCTATGGATGATAGGACTATTTAAGGCACTGTTGCAAATAGAGATTTGAGTCGATGATGTTCCCTTTAAAAAGTACTTAGAGACCGAAAACCCTGTTGATTAGACACACTTCACCCTGAGGCTGACCATAATAAAATGACGATGCTTGTCC
>NZ_VPAN01000073.1:0-6696 GCF_013419225.1 Acinetobacter sp. YH12097
TTTGTGCCATTTTTCTTTATACTGTCACTTAGGCAGGCTGGACACTTGATTTCTAGAGTTATTCGCATTTCTCTATTTTATCAAAATCCAACCTGCTTTTTTTCAGCATACTTTTTGAAACACCACCATAATTTTTAATAGATGAAGGTTACATTAACTATTGCAAGTGTTCTTTGAAAATTTATTTAGCTTTGTAATTTTAGTATGCAAGTAGTTTAATTGTTCACTCCTCCAGGTATCACTGCAAATATGGCTGTACAGTGGTAAGAACCCTACAAACGCGATTGAATGAGATAAAGTAATATACTGTAGTACCAGCTGTTAAAAGGAAAAACCACCAAAACACCTAGATTACTAATTGTTACTGAAGGAATATCCATAATTTTGGAAAAAGTTGTCTAGATAGAAGAAGAACTCCTAATAAAGTCGCAATTATTGCACGAGCATGCTGAGAAAGGCGGCACTCAAATCTACAGTTGCTATGTGAGTTGTGAGTTATGACCCGGCAAATATGATAACTCCAATAAAATCATTAATCTAAACATTTGCTGAATCTTCATTAAATTACTAACCACTGAATTAGATGGATGAAATGGTAAATATATAGTTGTGAAGGGCTTTGTTGCACAAACCTATCTGTAAAGGCTTTTTCAGCGATATAATTTTCAAATGAAGAAGCCTACACACAAAATCTACTGCACAACCAATTGGCCCGCATATAACCGAGCACTCATGAGTCGCGGAAATATTGTCATTTGGTTTGATCCTGCTACGCAATGGTATGCTCCATCAAAAGGCAAACAAGGGCGAAATCAAACCTACTCCGACGCAGCTATCCAATGCTGCTTAATGATTAAATCCTTATTCCGTCTATCTTTACGTATGGTCACTGGCTTTGTGCAAAGTCTGATTGAACTTTGCGGATTAAATTGGACCGCACCAGATTACAGTACGCTTTGTAGAAGACAAAAGCATATTGATATTGCAATCAGCTACCAAAAAAGTAGCGATGGGCTGCATCTACTCGTAGACTCTACAGGCATGAAGTTTCTAGGTGAGGGCGAATGGAAACGCAAGAAACATGGAGCTGAATATCGTCGCCAATGGCGTAAACTACATATTGGTATAGATGCCAAAACCCTACAAATACGCGCTATTCAGCTCACAACCAATAATGTCAGTGATTCACAGGTGCTTGGTGATTTACTTAATCAGATTCCACAAGATGAGCAGATTGACTCTGTTTATACCGATGGAGCTTATGACACCAAGCAATGCCGTCAGGTCATTGCAGATCGGCAAGCACATGCGGTGATTCCACCTAGAAAAAATGCGAAACCATGGAAAGATACAAAGATCAGCTCGCTAGAGCGAAATGAATTACTTCGAACAGTTAAACGTTTAGGCAGGACATTATGGAAAAAATGGTCAGGCTATCATCGCCGCAGTTTGGTGGAAACCAAGATGCATTGCATCAAATTATTAGGCGATAAATTAATGGCAAGAAGCTTTCCTAGTCAGGTGAATGAAATTCATGCACGTGTAGCAGTCCTCAACAGATTTACGGAATTAGGTCGACCACTTACCCAAGTTACGCCTTAAATTTGGCTCAATTAGGGGCGCTTTGCATTTCAAATCTTTGTGCAACAAAGCCGATGGAAAGTATCTACACGGATGAATACAGATATGGTGCTCGATGCACTTGAGCAAGCATTGCACGATCGAGGCATGCCAAAGAATGTGATTCATCATTCCGATAGAGGTGTTCAATATCTTTCTATTCGCTATACCAATCGTTTAGAAGCTGCAAATTTACGAGCATCAGTCGGTACGACTGGTGATTCATACGATAATGCTTTGGCTGAAACAGTGAATGGCTTATACAAAACAGAGGTGATTGAGTATTTAAAAGCAGATTGGAAAGGTTTAGCGGATGTACAACTTGCGACACTCAACTGGGTAGATTGGTTCAATAAAGAGCGTGTACACAGTGCATTGGGTTACAAGTCGCCTTTTGAGTTTGAAGCAATGTACTATGATAAGATTAACCCGTTAGGTCAGGTGGCCTAACTTAAATAAAAAAGTCTCCGACAAACCCGGTACGGTTCAGTCTCAATTTTCACACTTCATGCAACAGAGTCGTTTTTATCCTAAGGTCCTTACCACTTGTATTCTTTACGAACATATATCAAAAAAAGTGTAGCAAGTTGCTACACTTTTCGCTAGATCAACTCTTTACCAAAAATATCATTCAGTCTTTCACGAATACTATGGACGAATTCCGGATTACTTTTAAGTTTATGCTTCATATTTCGTTTAAAGTCATTCAACCCCATACCAATTTCAGCAAAATCCATTTGGAATAAAGTGTCATTAATGACAATATTTGCTTGAGAGTCAGTGAGGCATCCTACTTTTTTAAACCACTTCTTGAACTGCTGATAATTTTCATCATTATTAAAAATATACCAAGAACGTACATTCATATCGAATTTAGCCCCTAATTCTTTTACGGATGCATTGTCTTCAAATGGAACATCAAGATAGATTTTTTCAATCACTGCAAATTCATCCAGTGCCTTATCAGCAATCCGATGATGCAGTTTAAAATTCACACCTACAATTGGACGGCCTTTCTTAACGGTTTCATACTCTAATTGTAGATCTGTATTTTCGTTAATTTCTGCCACTATTTTGTCTAATACATAGCGTCTAAAATCTACCCAGCGATCATATTTGGTTTCATTAATATCAATCAGTGCTTTCAAGTTTTCTAAAAGTAATGGCACTTCATAACTCTTTTGATTGGCGTACTTAAATTCATTTTTAATGAAATAAGTATAGAGACTCATACTGGCAACAGAATCTAGGGCAAAAAGATGTTTTAGCTGATAGGTAGTAAAATTACCCCCAGCCAGTTGAGTGAAATACGGCAACACCTCACTGGTAAAACGAATCTGAATCGCATTTTTAGAATCATCTTCCCATCTTAACTCACGGATAATGGGAACGACAGAATGTACTTTTTTAGTCTTTCTTTTACCATTATCAGCAGGCTCCTCAATAATAAAATGAGCTACCCGGGATGAAAGCTCTTTGTAGATCCGATCTATTGCAACATTAATTGAATTACGTTTATTTAATCCTAGTAAATCTGCCAAATCATCCTTATACAAATAAATATAAGTTTGTTCGGTAATTTCACCATCTACCCTATTTTTCTCACTATAATTCGCAACCGCCATTGCATATAGAAGTGCCTTATATTCATTGGCTGATAATTCGATTGGGCGAATTAAACGGTTACTGGTACTGACAACGCCATTATGGCGAATGTTGCCTATACAGTAAGGAATATAATTCGATTCTTCTTGCAATGGTTCAGATTCTGTCATAACCGTGATATTTATAATTTAACTTAGTTTTTATATACAAAAGTGGAAAAACTTTCAAGACTTTCACCACAAGATTCTAAAAGTGGAAAGTTTGTCATCAAAAAGAAGCATTTTAGCCGGTTTTCTGCATTTAAAGTGGAATTAATTATAATCTTTCCACCCTATGATGACAGACCTTCCACCTTTAGTCTCGAAATTACAGTTCAGAAGGCCTATTTTTACTTTTTTCATTCAGATCTAGTTAGGTTAAGTCAGATAAAAACCCTGATGTGACAAGGCTTCCACCTTTTTGTTAGATTTAAAAGGTATAACTGCACATATAATCATCAGGAAATATCCAATAAAAAAAGATTATCCACAGGTTAAGAAGATACAGTGACAATCTTTCCACCTTTAAAGCTTAGTTATGAGACTTTATTAACAGCTTAAATATTTGTTTTTGCAATTATTTTTAAATAAAAATAGCAGATATAAAAATAGCAGTGACAAACTTTCCACCCTAGTGACAGACCTTCCACTTTAGAGTGACAAACCTTCCACTTTAGAGTGACAGACCTTCCACTTTAGAGTGACAAACCTTCCACTTTAGAGTGACAAACCTTCCACTTTAGAGTGACAAACCTTCCACTTTTAAATCTATAAGCATTTGTTTTATATAATAAAAATATGATCCTAATTATTAATTAGCTAAATAACTAATTATTCTAATTTTTAATTAAGCTAGCTTAGTTAAAAATTTATTTTTTAAACTGTTTTACAGCTGAATAAATAGGATTTATAAATTTAAAAACTATAGTAAGATGAATGAAAGTTATTTATATTACTAAACATTCAAATAAGGAAGCATCTGACACGCATGTCTGCAAAAATTATTACTGTTGCTAACCATAAAGGCGGATGTGGCAAAACAACGACTGTTGTACACCTAGCCTCAGAACTTGCCAATCTGGGCAACAAAGTTTTAGTCATTGATTTAGATCCTCAAGCAAACGCAAGTTTACACATTGGGATCCAACATCCAAGCGAAATTGCTGTCACTACAGCAGAATTACTAGTGGGCGATATTTCGTTGTTGGCAGATGCATTACAAGAAGAAACGAACTTTGAAAAAGTATCATTAATTTATGGTTCCTTGAATTTAGGAAAAACTGAAGATCAACTAAAAGAAGAAGCTCCCCGTCCTTCAGAAGAGTTAAATATCAAGTTAAAACTATTAAAAGATCTATATGATTTTATATTGATTGACTGCCCACCTAGCCTTAAATTATTAACCAGCAATGCCCTGGCATCCTCAACACATGTCATTATCCCTATCGAATCAGGATCACAATATGGATTATATGGGGTAACAGATCTTTTAAATCATCTTGAAAAGATCAAACGTATTAATCCAGATTTAGAGCTTTTAGGCGCTTTACTAATTAAGCATGATGAACGTCAGAATGTCTGTAAGCTGATTCGGGATGAAGCCTTGAAACAAGTGGGTAAAATTTTAGAAACCACAATTCCTCAAAGTACTAAAGTCAATCAAGCAGCCATTCTGCAACAACCACTTTTGAAAGTAGAAAAAAATTCAAAAGTACGTAAGGCTTTTGAAAGCCTTGCCAATGAAATTGTATTGAAAATTTAAACCTGAGAGCATTATGGCAAGCACCAAAGAGCTTTTAGCTCAGAAACTGAAACAGAATACAGAAAAACATCAGCAAGCACAGAAAGACAATATTAAAGAGCTGAAAGAGTTTAGACGTAATGTCCCTATTGAGGATATCAGCCGAAGTCTAAACCAGCCGCGTAAAATATTTGAAGAATCACAGTTAAAAGAACTGGCGGATTCTATTAATGAAATCGGCCTTTTGCAGCCCATTACAGTGCGTAAACTGGATAATCTGAAATATGAACTGATTGCAGGCGAGCGACGCTTACGGGCACATCAGTTACTCGGAAAGTCTGTGATTGAAGCCATTATCATTGATGCAAATAATGTAGAAGCATCTTTGTTAACCCTGGCCGAGAATTTAAAGCGTCAGGATCTGACAGATTATGAGATTTTTATTGGCCTGAACTCACTTGATGAGAAATTAAAGAAAAACAAGCAACGTTTAGCCAATTCACTGGGTTTAAATCGCGAAGATATGTACAAGTATTTAGCATACGAAAAACTGCCGCAAGCAATTTTAAATGACCTTGATGTGGAACCAGGCTTGCTAGGCCGTACTGCTGCAACTGCATTCAAAAAATTTCTATCGGATCATCTTGAACAACTCTCTGAAGCCGAAGTGGCCTTACTCGGAGCTTGGGAAAAATTAAAAGACAAAAAACTCGAGCAAAGCAAAGTTACTACTTATGCTAAAAAACTATTGAGTCAGAATCCAGAAAAACTGACCACAACATCCGTGGTCAGAAAAATTGAATATGCCGGTAAGATTGCGGGGAATATCAAACTGAATCAAAAACAGCTTAAGGTTTCTCTGAATATCTCGGAAATTGACGAAGCCAGTCTCTTACAATTAGAAGATTTCTTAAAACAGCTGATTCAAAAAAGCGAAAAAGTGTAGCAAGTTGCTACACTTTCTTAGCACCCTGAAACTAATTACATCCTCATGCATTATTGAATTTTATTTTCTTAAGTATGCTTCTTTACATTTGGTCTTTGAGAGTACTGTTACTTCGGACTGAGATTAAATTCTGCCTTTCTTCTTGTGGAGTAGTTTTATATTTATCCGGAAATATTATATATGTCCATATAAGCACTCCCAGTTTTCAGGTTTTGTATCAAAATAATCAATTCTTATCAGATTTTTCGATAGGGAAGTATATATGCTGGTGGAACATAAATAATTTGGTGGTGTTTCAAAAGGTATGCTGCCGTTAAAAAAATACGTTATTAAGGTAAAAGAAAGTAAGCATCCAGCTAACACAGCCTTACCAAGCGATCCTATAAGCCTTAATTTAGTTCCCACCTAAAAACAAGTGGGGACTTAATCTATGAACATGGATATATATTCAGCAACACCTCCTGTTGCTAAAAAACGCAGAACATACAGCAAAGAATTCAAATTCAGTATTGTCAATGCCTGCAAAAATCCTAATACCTCGATCGCTTCGGTCGCACTGCAACATAGTATTAATGCCAACCTTGTCAGTCGTTGGATCAGGATCTTCAGGCATCATGAGGGTGCCGTGCAGGATCCTACTCATGTGAATCCAGCATTTATTGCTTTGCCTTACACTGCTGCAATCAGCCAACCTATTGATGAGAGGATCACGTTGTGTATCACCGTGCCTCATACGAATAATGATA
>NZ_VPAN01000074.1:0-6654 GCF_013419225.1 Acinetobacter sp. YH12097
GGGCATCTGGCTGTGTGCCCGGCGGCTGGAACAGGGCAAATTTCACTGGGCTCAAGTTCACCAAGGTGAAACCGTGGCCCTCAGCCCGGAACAGTTACAGGCACTGATCCAAGGTTTGCCCTGGCAGAGAATTGGATTGCAGCAAGTGGTGAATATGCTCTAAACCAAGCTCGACCATTCTGCCATCCTCCAAACGTTCTATTTCATTCTTCTCATGACCTCAGGCATACTGCGGTCATGAATACGCTGCCTGACTTAAGCCAACTGACCCATGAACAACTGCTGGAATTCACCAGACTGAACCGTACCAGGTTTGTCGGAGACTTTTTATTTAAGTTGTCAACGGCATTCTAAAATTGACCCCTTTCACCTTACAAATGGCAAAGTAAAATTGACCCCTTTGATCTCGTATTAAATTTCAACCTGGGGCTGAATCCCAATTCTTTTTTTATCCTTCAAACGATAACTCTCACCCGATATTTGTACCACATGACAGTGATGCAATAACCGATCTAACATCGCAGCGGTCAACGTGACATCATCTGCAAAGGATTTGGACCACTGGCTAAAGGGTAAGTTACTCGTCAATATCGTACTGCCTTTTTCATAACGCTTGGCAATCACGTTAAAGAACAGATTCGCTTCTTCACGTCCAAACGGTAAATAAAGAGATGGATCCGGAAATTTGAACAACTTCTATAAGTGATATTCCGCTCTAGTTAAGCCACCTTGTTTTGTTGGGGTAGCTGATCATAGTAAAACTCATTGGGTGTCATTTTGTCTAGACTCGAATGAGGTCGTTTCAAATTATAAAACTTGAAATATGCACTCAATTGCTTTTTTGCATCTGTGACACTGCTATAAGCTTTGAGATACACCTCTTCATATTTAACGCTCCGCCATAATCGTTCAACCATCACATTATCAATCTATGAGCAGTATACTGCGCAAGTTTACCATCCATACTGATTTGAATGCCATTTGATTTCAATACATCAATAAATGCATCACTCGTGAACTGACTGCCTTTGTCTGTATTAAATATTTCAGGTGATCGGTAATCCTCCCATAAATAACCGAAGTTAAAAGTAGAGGTTAAGCAGCCATTAGAGGTGGCTTTCCTTTGTTAGCTTGATGTGGTCTTTCATGGTTGTAATGCCACAACCAGTTTGTTGCATAATCTTGTACTTCATCCAAAGTATCAAATAAATGCTTGCTCAGCCAACTATAACGTATAGTCCGATTATAGCGTTCAATATACGCATTCTGCTGTGGCTTACCCGGTTGAATATATTCAATACGAATACCGTGCTCAGTAGCCCAGCGCACAAATTCGTGACTGATAAATTCGGGACCATTATCGCATCGGATCACTAACGGTTTTTCTCTCCACTCCAGCAATTGATTCAACGTACGAATAACCCTGATTGTGGGCAATGAGAACCCTGCGTCAATGGCTAGGCCTTCGCGGCGGTAATCATCAATCACATTCAATAATCGAAACTTGCGACCATCGGAAAGCTGATCATGCATAAAATCTAATGACCAAACCTGATTTTCTCGGATTGGTTCTTTCAATGGTTCAGGCGCATGCCGTTTTAGTCTTCTTCTCGGTTTAATACGCAGATTCAGTGCCAACTCACAGTAAATGCGGTAAACCCGCTTGTGATTCCAGCAGCAACTCTCAACATGCCGTAAATACGAGAAGCACAAACCAAAGCCCCAATCGGAATTTTCCTCAGTGAGTTCAATGAGCTGTTCAGCAATGAGTGCATTGTCATCGCTGAGTTTGGCTTGATAGCGGTAGCAGGTTTCACTAATGCCAAATGCTTTACAAGCCAAACGAATACTAATGGCATGCTGGGCAACTGCCTGTTGTGCCATCTTACGCCGGCAAGATGGCTTTACCCTTGCGCAGCAGTGCTGCTCATTGCCATCGCTTCCTGGATGATTTCGGCCTTTAATCGCTCTTCCGCATACATCTTTTTAAGTCTGGTATTTTCGGCTTCTAGCTCTTTCAGTCGAGCCATTAATGATGTATCCATACCACCATATTTGGCACGCCATTTATAAAAGGTAGCATTACTCATGCCGTGTTCACGGCAAAGGGTCGCTACAGGTGTGCCAGATTCTGCCTGTTTCAAGATGGACATGATCTGACTGTCAGTAAATTTAGATGTTTTCATGCAGAATCTCCTGCTCGTATCTTAAGAGAAAATTCTACTTTTAGATCCTATTATTTTTAGGGGGGATTACCAGCCTTCATCGTCAGTTACTTGTCTTTTTACATTGTAATCTGTTTTTCTAATTCAGCTATCCGTGCATTTGCATTAGTGAGT
This sequence comes from Acinetobacter sp. YH12097, assembly GCF_013419225.1. Taxonomy (NCBI): domain Bacteria; kingdom Pseudomonadati; phylum Pseudomonadota; class Gammaproteobacteria; order Moraxellales; family Moraxellaceae; genus Acinetobacter; species Acinetobacter sp. YH12097. The sequence continues at coordinate 2,340 of NZ_VPAN01000074.1, forward strand.
TGTGATTCCACATATTTGATCGAGCCTGATTTTTCGAGTAGCTGTTCATATTTGGCTTGCAAGGCGTTGTAGTCTTCTTTTGCCTTATCTGTACTAGCAAGAGCGACTTTCAGCTTGTCGGTGGTGTCATCAGTTTGTTTGACCTGTTCATCAAGTTTGATTTGCACCTGTTCCAGTTTTTCTGTGGTATCTGCAAGCTGCTTTTCCAGTTGTTGCACTGTTTCCGCATATCCGCCTTGTACTGCATCAATCCGTTCTTGCAATAGGGTTGCAATGACTTGTGACACGGTAACAAGTTCCGCATCTTTCAGAGTTTTTGCCGTAGTAACGGCTGCCGCCAGTTGCTCTTCAAGGATCTCTTTGCGGTATTTGTTGATAGTGGTCTTTGAGCCGCTACCAAGAACCGCAAGGATATTATCGTTAGTTGGGTTTGAGCCTTGTGCTGCAAGGGATTCGATGGCTTTTGCCACATCTGATTTAGTGATTGCCATGGGTTTACTTCCTATTGTGTACTGTACTGTATCGTATTTTAGTACATTACAGTACAGTACACAATCGATATTTTTTATGAATTATGACTAGCTAAAACTCACCCGTATATTCAAACCAATTCAGGTTGGGTCTATACCGCCTTTATTATTGATGTGTTCTCACGAGCAATTGTTGGATGGAAAGTATCAACACGTATGAATACAGACATGGTGCTCGATGCATTGGAGCAAGCATTGCATGACCGATGCATGCCAAAGAATGTGATTCATCATTCCGACAGAGGTGTGCAATATCTTTCCATTCGTTATACCAATCGTTTAGAAGCAGCAAATTTACGAGCATCAGTCGGTACGACTGGTGATTCATACGATAATGCTTTGGCTGAAACGGTGAATGGCTTATACAAAACAGAGGTGATTGAATATTTAAAAGCAGATTGGCAAGGTTTAGCAGATGTACAACTTGCGACACTAAACTGGGTAGATTGGTTCAATAAAGAACGTGTACATAGTGCACTGGGTTATGTATCACCTTTTGAGTTTGAAGCAATCTACTATGATAAGATTAATCCGTTAGGTCAGGTGGCCTAACTTAAATAAAAAGTCTCCGACAAACCCGGTACGGTTCAGAGTGCTAAATTTTTAAATACAGAGCTTCTGACATTGGGATAGATTTCCCAAAAGTAGTCATGGTGAGTACTCTGTATTGATTGCCTGTACTGATGTTTCAGTTTTTTCATTGTTCCTCCTAGGTAACATTACCTAGAAGGGATCCTCTGCAAAATAGTACATCGTCTTTAATCCTGTGAACTAAGAATTATCATTTAAAAATACCACAAAGTAGTATAAAATAAACTACTACAAGGTAGTATGAATGCAATCAATGTATACAATATGTGAGACTCCATTATTTACTAAATACTGTCTTGTTTATTGGACTCAGGAAGAATATGAGGAATTCAAAACATTCTTAGCATTAAATCCTGAAGCAGGAGATGTAGAGCCTAATGCAGGTGGTATTCGTAAGATTAGATGGACTAGCGGTGGTAGAGGTAAAAGTGGTGGTGTCAGAGTCATCTACTTTAATCGTTTAGCAAATGGAGAGATTTGGTTATTAACCTTGTACAGTAAAAAGCAAACTGTACAGCTTAGTAAGAAGACTCTTCAAGCATTAGTGGAGAAACTAAATGACTCGTTTAATGACTGAAAAAGAACTTGAGGCTTTTGAAGCAACTAGGGATATTGAAGCTGAAATATTACAAGGCATCGACGATATGCTTACTAGTAATGCAGCGAAAAGAACCGTAATCACTGAGACAGATGTAGCGTTAGCTCGTAGAAAGGCTCAACTAACACAAGATCAGTTTGCTAAGATTCTTGGCGTATCAAGACGTACTCTTGAATCATGGGAACAAGGTGCGAGAAGACCATCAGGAGCAGCAACATCCCTTATTCGATTATTTATTGTTGATCCAAAATTTGTAAAAGAGAGTCTGGCTTAATTTAGACAGCTCTCTACTATATTTATTTAAGGTTTTTTATGAAGCACTTAGGATTTGTGGGAAAAAGTACTGAATATTTAGGGTATACCCATATTGAAATTATCAATAGCTCATTACGCTTATCTTTCAATATTCCATCAACAAAAGATCTAGAAGAAACCTTTAAAAAGATAGTCGAAAATAACTATGATTTACTCATGGAAACATCAGCAGAAATCGAGTTCGAATTAGAAAGTGAAACGCTAGCAAAGATAGAAACCATCATAAAAGAAAAAGGGATTGAACTTGATGAGTTTGTTCAAAATGCGCTGATTAAACTTATCAACCAAAATGAATTGGCTAAGACTGATTAGACCTTAAATGCAGACAATAAAAAACCCCGGCATCCTGCCGAGGTTTTTTATTGGAACTTTAGGTCTGTGCTGGCTTAGTGCTTGTCGTATCTGGCCCCATCCTGGTGCTCATTCTTTGTAATTCTAAGGAACTTCCTGTTCCTGACCAATTAATCATATGAAAATTCTACTATTCCGAATAGCCGCAAAGGACCGGAATTTACGTAAGCTAAAGCGTACAAAACAGCCTAAGTTTTATCCACAAGAAATGGGGATAATTTTGAACATTCACGCATTGATAAAATTTAAAAAATCTCAAAATCGACTACTTTTTAAACAAATTTATTGGCAAGAACTATCAAAACTGCTCATAAAAAAGCCGATTTGTTTCAAAATCGGTTTTTTGGGCATTTTTGGATTTTTCTTGTTTTATTAAGTATCTGATATTTATATTAATATACAAGTGTATTGCGTATAACCACCATTATGTTAAATAGAATCAAAAAACCTCCAATAAAATCGTTATAGTATTATTATTTATTGAGTAGATAAGAGAATTAAATTAGTGAAATATTCAAATGAAAAAATAGTAAAAGCTCTCTTACTTTCTCCTTTACCACTACTTTTTTTCACAGCAGTCCTGTTTATCGTAATGAATCAGGAATACAGCCTATACTCGATTTTAGTGGTTCTTGTAGGGCACGGTCTTGTCTACTTGGCTTATTGTATTTTGACTGTACCTTTCAGCTTCATATTCTCAATTCTTTTAAATCGTTATAACAGTCTTAATTTATTAACTATCTGTATTGCCTCTATAATTATTGCTACTCCATTTTTTATTCTTTTTGGATGGAGTCACACAGGAGAAATTTCGAAAGAGTGGTGGAAGATGTATACAGATACATGGACTATCTTTATGGCTCTATTTCCTGGCTTATGTTATTGGCTATTTCTGATTAACCTAAAAGATAAGAAATCAAAGAATATTGAATAAACCATTGCATAGAGATTCTTAAATTTCCCTAAAATTAACATAATACACGTTATACGAATTCCCAAGGCATGGCTTCCAGTCATGCTTTTTTTATCAAAAGACTATACCTGAATGATAGCGAGCCAAATCGCATACAATATCTATCATTAGACTTAATGCAATAATTAAATGATAGTATTATCATTAATCTAATAGAATTAAGATTAAATGATAGAAATGAATACACGTATTTATCTACGAGCTTCAACTAAAGATCAAGATGCAGAAAGGGCTTTGCAGATTCTTCAGGATCTAAACCAAAACTTGAATTTGGGTGAAACCATTGTGTACGTGGAAAACTATAGTGGTACGAAGTTAGACCGACCTGAATTGAATAAGCTACTGTCAGAAGCAAATCAAGGTGACACATTGTTAGTTGAAAGTATTGACCGCTTATCACGCCTAACCCAACGAGATTTTCAAGAGCTGAAGCGCAGGATCCAGGAGAAGGGACTTCGTTTAGTCGTAGCAGATCTTCCTACTACCTACCAAATGATTCAAACCAGTGACAGCATTACTCATTCAATCTTGGAACTCATCAACAATATGTTGATTGATCTTCTGGCAACAATGGCCCGCCTAGACAATGAGAAACGTATAGAACGTATTAAGCAGGGCCTGGCACGTTCGGGTTACAAACCAACAGGCAAGAAGGCAAATGAGGCTAAACATAAACGAATAAAAGAATTGCTAGTAGTTGGCAATATGACTAAGGAAGAAATTGCCAAAGCAGTGAATTGTGGAGTTGCAACTGTCTATCGAGTTGCTAAAGTTATCTAAAAGAGGCTTATCTCAACGCGCCCCCAATGGGGCACCGCTGCATTCAGGTTTGTTATTCACCAATTAAAATGTCTATGCGATAAACCATTTAAAATGTCCTGTTTTTAACTACAAGAGTCAAGCACAGGATTTAAATTTCTTTGTTCAATAACAACTTTCTGAGCTTTACGACTCGGC
>NZ_VPAN01000075.1:0-5643 GCF_013419225.1 Acinetobacter sp. YH12097
GCATGTTCCGCGTCCTTGCAATACTGTGTTTACATACAGTCTATCGCTTAGCGGAAAGTTCTTTTACCCTCAGCCGAAATGCCTGCCGTTGCTAGACATTGCCAGCCAGTGCCCGTCACTCCCACTCGATTGTAAACAAGCACACAAAACCCTTTAGTGACAACAATTTGCAAGAACTATCAGGCTCAGTGCCATGAAAAATACCATGACCAGATCATGAGGTTGAACACGGCTTGCGCCGGCAGCGTTCACGCTCCTGGTCGGCGATCTCGCCCGGCTGCAATGCTAGCTCAGCATCGGTCATGCGCTCCAGCACGTCGCGTAGGCGGATGGTGCAAGGAATGGGCGGCAGCTCGAACTCATAGCCGCCGGCGATCATTTCGGCCGCAATCTCCTCGGTGATGAAAAACGGCTCGTCGTCTTGGTTCGGCTTCTTCATGCCCTTTCCTCCTGGCGCTCATCCTGGCCGACAGCGGCCAGGGCATCGGCTTCCGTCAATGCGTCCTCCACGAACGCGCCGTGCTGCTTCGCTTCGGCCTGGCTGACCTCGGCCCATATCCGTTTCACCTGGGCCGCACTGTACCCGGCCAGCTCGGCGGTCTTGTTGATGCTGTAGCCGGACTTGCGCAGCGCGACAACTTGGGCGCGGCGCTTCGGATCAGCACGGCGGCCCTTGTACCGCCCGGCCTGGCGGGCCAACTCAATGCCTTGGCGCTGGCGTTCGCGCCTGTCCTCGTAGTCGTCGCGGGCCATCTGCAAGGCCAGGCGAAAAAGCATGATCTGCACGGCTTCCAGCACGATCTTGGCGACGCCCTGGGCCTCGGCCGCCAGGTCGGATAGATCGACCACGCCAGGGACGGCCAGGCGTGCGCCTTTGGCCTGTATCGAGGCCACCAGGCGCTCGGCCTCGGGCAAAGGTAGGCGGCTGATGCGGTCGATCTTCTCGGCAATGACCACCTCGCCGGGCTGTAGGTCGCCGATCATGCGCAGCAGCTCAGGCCGGTCGGCGCGTGCGCCGGATGCCTTCTCACGGTAGATGCCGGCGACGTAGTAGCCGGCGGCCTTCGCGGCCGTAGTGATCGCCTCTTGGCGTTCCAAGTCCTGCGCGTCGGTGCTGACGCGCAGATAGACCCGCGCCACCATCGGCGCGGCTACTGGCTTCGTCCTGCGCATACTTGCGGGCTCCTTTGGGCATACTCAAATGCACCCATCTTAAACTGGCAGCTAATGTACAAAAGTTGATAGAAGCACACAAGTTCAATTTTGCACTTCTGCCCACTATTGCAAAACTGCTTGTTAGTAGCCGTTTTTTCTTACTGTTTATAGATTCAATAATTTTTGAAACGAAAAATTGGGACTAAACATTTCGGTTTCGTTTTCTGTCGATTCGTCCTGCGTATCTTTTGCATAAACAAACATTTGTTGTTCGTAGTTTTCGATGGCATTTTCAATACTTGTAAATTCTCCGTTTGTAAGGTTTTCAGACAATATCAAAGCATCCAATAATCCCGTATTTACACCCTGTCCTGCAAAAGGCGACATCAAATGAGCAGCATCGCCAATCATTGTTATGGGTAATGGACGGTTACTTTTCCAATCATTGTTCAAAGGAAATTTCCTTGTGGGCAAGCATTGAAATGTTGATACCGAACGTATTAATTGTTTGTAAACTTCACTCCATTTGGAAAATCTTTTCAATAAAAAATCGGCAACGCTGTTTCTGTCCTGAAAATCTAAGGGAATTTTATTTTTCCATTCATCGGGCGTTTTAAAACTAATTCCTAAATACAATGCACCATTATTATTGGGATTGGCAAACAATAAAATGCCCTGATGTCCCGCCATTAATCGGTTGCCGTTGCATAGCTGAAAAAATCCGGGACAGTTTATTTCCGGTTGAAGAATATCAGCTTGGATGTTGAAAGTACCGGTTTCTTCAACTTGCGTGTCGGTAACAAAGCTCCTTATTTTCGACATTCCACCATTGGCAAGAATAACCAAATCTGCTGTTTCACTCGGTTTATTCTCAAAAGTTAGTGTCCACTTCTTCTTACCAGGTTCAAGCATAACAAGTTTTCTATCCCAAATAACCGTGTCGTTTTCTAAACTATTCAACAAGATAGCCCTTAAGTCATTTCTGTTTATTTCAGGATTGTCAAATCGATTTTCGGGCTTTACATTTTTTGTGGATAAAATATTGCCTTTTTCATCAGCAATATTTACACCCATTGGTAAGGCTAAGTCATAATAAGTTTGTAACAATCCCGCTTTTTTCATTGCTTCCTGACCTGAACCTTTGTGTAGGTCAAGGGTTCCACCAAAAATTCTTGCCTCTCGGTCGTTGTCTCTTTCGTAAACTGAAACGTCTATGCCGTTTTGCTGTAATAATTTTGCCATAGTCAGTCCAACGGGTCCACCACCAATTATTGCAACGTTCTTATCACTAAGTAAATTCATTTGTTTGTCTGTATCTATTCGCATTGTCATTCAAAAATGGCACATAACAAGTGGCTATACGCCAAATGGCGTATATATCCACTATATCTTATTTTGCTAAACCTTTCATTATCAGTGACAAATCCGTTTTCAACCGTTTACCGTTCGTTTCTACTCTCTCAAAAGGATTTATATTCATAGTGCTTTTTGTTAAGTTTTGCTCAAATATACAAATCCTTTCTATATATCTAACAAATCCATCGGACTTTTTAATTGTTCCATTCCCTTGGTGGTAATATGTGTATAAACCTCAGTTGTTTTACTGCTTGAATGACCTAACAACGATTGAATATAACGTAAACTCGTACCATTCTCAAGCAAATGCGTTGCAAAGCTATGTCGTAAGGTATGTACAGTAACTTCCTTTTGAATCTTTGCTTTTAAAACAGCTGCTTTAAAAATGTTTTGAATACTTCGGCTTGAGTATGCGCCACCTTTTTGACCTTCAAATAAATAATCTTTTGGTTTATATTCCATAAAGTATGTTCTTAAAATAATTAATGTTTTCTCAGATAAAATGGTATAACGATCTCTTTTTCCTTTTGACTGTTCTATACGAATTTGCATGCGCTTGGAGTCAATGTCTTTTATTTTCAGGTTTATACATTCAGAAATGCGCAAACCTGCCGAATAAATAGTCATCAGAATAGCCTTGTGTTTCACGTTTTCAATAGCGCGTAGTACCCGAATGGTTTCTTCTTCACTCATCACAACAGGAAGTGTTTTTTCTTTTTTTGGTCTTTCGATGAAATATGTTTTCCGTTGTCCACCCAAAACACGTTCGTAATAAAACTGGCACTGTTGCAAAGTTAGCGATGAGGCAGCCTTTTGTCTTATTCAAAGGCCTTACATTTCAAAAACTCTGCTTACCAGGCGCATTTCGCCCAGGGGATCACCATAATAAAATGCTGAGGCCTGGCCTTTGCGTAGTGCACGCATCACCTCAATACCTTTGATGGTGGCGTAAGCCGTCTTCATGGATTTAAATCCCAGCGTGGCGCCGATTATCCGTTTCAGTTTGCCATGATCGCATTCAATCACGTTGTTCCGGTACTTAATCTGTCGGTGTTCAACGTCAGACGGGCACCGGCCTTCGCGTTTGAGCAGAGCAAGCGCGCGACCATAGGCGGGCGCTTTATCCGTGTTGATGAATCGCGGGATCTGCCACTTCTTCACGTTGTTGAGGATTTTACCCAGAAACCGGTATGCAGCTTTGCTGTTACGACGGGAGGAGAGATAAAAATCGACAGTGCGGCCCCGGCTGTCGACGGCCCGGTACAGATACGCCCAGCGGCCATTGACCTTCACGTAGGTTTCATCCATGTGCCACGGGCAAAGATCGGAAGGGTTACGCCAGTACCAGCGCAGCCGTTTTTCCATTTCAGGCGCATAACGCTGAACCCAGCGGTAAATCGTGGAGTGATCGACATTCACTCCGCGTTCAGCCAGCATCTCCTGCAGCTCACGGTAACTGATGCCGTATTTGCAGTACCAGCGTACGGCCCACAGAATGATGTCACGCTGAAAATGCCGGCCTTTGAATGGGTTCATGTGCAGCTCCATCAGCAAAAGGGGATGATAAGTTTATCACCACCGACTATTTGCAACAGTGCCGATAAAAATATATCATCATGAACAATAAAACTGTCTGCTTACATAAACAGTAATACAAGGGGTGTTATGAGCCATATTCAACGGGAAACGTCTTGCTCGAGGCCGCGATTAAATTCCAACCTGGATGCTGATTTATATGGGTATAGATGGGCTCGCGATAATGTCGGGCAATCAGGTGCGACAATCTATCGATTGTATGGGAAGCCCGATGCGCCAGAGTTGTTTCTGAAACATGGCAAAGGTAGCGTTGCCAATGATGTTACAGATGAGATGGTCAGACTAAACTGGCTGACGGCATTTATGCCTCTTCCGACCATCAAGCATTTTATCCGTACTCCTGATGATGCATGGTTACTCACCACTGCGATCCCCGGGAAAACAGCATTCCAGGTATTAGAAGAATATCCTGATTCAGGTGAAAATATTGTTGATGCGCTGGCAGCGTTCCTGCGCCGGTTGCATTCGATTCCTGTTTGTAATTGTCCTTTTAACAGCGATCGCGCATTTCGTCTCGCTCAGGCGCAATCACGAATGAATAACGGTTTGGTTGATGCGAGTGATTTTGATGACGAGCGTAATGGCTGGCCTGTTGAACAAGTCTGGAAAGAAATGCATAAGCTTTTGCCATTCTCACCGGATTCAGTCGTCACTCATGGTGATTTCTCACTTGATAACCTTATTTTTGACGAGGGGAAATTAATAGGTTGTATTGATGTTGGACGAGTCGGAATCGCAGACCGATACCAGGATCTTGCCATCCTATGGAACTGCCTCGGTGAGTTTTCTCCTTCATTACAGAAACGGCTTTTTCAAAAATATGGTATTGATAATCCTGATATGAATAAATTGCAGTTTCATTTGATGCTCGATGAGTTTTTCTAATCAGAATTGGTTAATTGGTTGTAACACTGGCAGAGCATTACGCTGACTTGACGGGACGGCGCTTCCCTACCCTCATGGCCGCCTCCCAGGAATCGACCCAGGTGCTTATCGTGGACATAATCCTTTACTCATAAATTTATCTTATTCCATTATTGTACCTGTCACGCAAAACTTGCAGAAAAGCCATAAACGCAGGAGAATCCTGTCGGCGGTGAGGATAATAAATATGGTAGCCGTCAAAATATGGACACCACTCGGTCAGAACAGCAATCAGCTTGCCGCTTTTGATATATCCATCTGCAACATACTCGGGAATATAGGCAATCCCCAGCCCGTCTAATGCTGCATCGAGCTGATGAATCGTGCTGTTCGCAATATATTGCCCTTTGACTTTCAGACTGAATTTCTGAGCATCTTTCTCGAATTCCCAGGCGTACAATCCACTCGTATCAGAATAGCGGACGTTAATGCAGTTGTGGTTCAAAAGATCCTGCGGCTTCCTGGGCTTAGCATAACGCTTAAAATGGCACTGTTGCAAAGTTAGCGATGAGGCAGCCTTTTGTCTTATTCAAAGGCCTTACATTTCAAAAACTCTGCTTACCAGGCGCATTTCGCCCAGGGGATCACCATAATAAAATGCTGAGGCCTGGC
>NZ_VPAN01000076.1:0-5597 GCF_013419225.1 Acinetobacter sp. YH12097
ATAATCATCGAAGAATTCAAAAGGGTTTGGGTTTTAAGACACCAAATCAAATGGCCGAAGACTTTTATAAGTTGGCTGCCTAGAATCTCCCAAGGGAAAGTCTCCTGATAATTCAGCGTATATCAGTGAATTTTATGGTTTTTTTATAGATGATAGTTATTTTGAGTTTAAGGATGGTATAAGTTTAGATAGTATAGTAGAAGTCAAGGAGGAACTTGTTGATAATAAAATTTTTAAAATAAGTGATTTACAGGAATATAACTTTAAAGAATTTTCACTATATTTTTGTGAAAACTGCAATGAAAAGTTAGAAGGTAAAATATACGATAAATTAAAAGATAAAAAATCAATTATTTATAAAGAATATTATAACTATGTCAACTGGTCTTTAGCTCATAGTGGCCCATCTCCAAGGTATGTTATTATAAAATTAAATATAAAATGTAACTGTGGCAACAAATTTCATGCTTTCTTATATGAAAAGTATAAAGAAAATGTAAATATAAACTTAGAGGATAGTCTATTATTAGTTAATGTTACCAATTCTCTTCCTTTAGATAAGGTTATTCAAGGAGTTTTTACAAAAACAGAGATAATGAATTGGTTATATAAGTTACTAATAAGATGGAATTTTTTATTTAATAAAGTTTATTTAGTTTCACCATTCGTTGGACATCAGTTCTTAAAAAATGATAGGGTAGTTGCAACTTGGACTAAGATTTTTAAATTCTTAGATCCCAATAAAAGTACAATTATAGTTAGAAGAAATCAATTAACCAACTTCAAGAAGTCATATAATGAAATTAACGACATAAAATATGAAGATTTAGAAAAATTTAAAATTGATTCTAAATTTATTAATACATCAAAAAGTAAAGGTAACTTTCATGCTAAGTTTTTTTGTGGAATAAAGGATGGTAGATGTGAGGTTATGAGTGGTTCAAGTAATTTAGTTGAAGGAGTGTCATATGAAGTTATAAATTTTAATACTTTTTATAATAATGATATTTTTTTTGATAAATATTTGAAGCCATTAGAACTGGATATGTCTTTTAATAATGAAGAAAGTGGATACTCCTTACTTTTTGAAGAGGATGAAGAATTTAAAATTACACCAAATTCAGAGATTATGAATAGAGAGTGCTTTAAAATTATTTTTGGTAGTGATTGTTAAGTTTTCATAAATTTCATCTAGAGTAAGTTAGATCTTATTAGGTGGATGAGGTTCAAGAATTATTCTTTGGAAGTTTTGAGAGCTTTTAATATATCTCAATGCAGAGTTTATATTTTTCCAACCAACATATTCCATTAAAGTTTTAAGGTCCCAACCATTATCACTTGCCCAATGTGCAAAACCCCGTCGTAACGAATGGGTACTATACAATTCTGCTGAATCAATACCCGCCTCAGAAAAAATAGTGCGTATCAGAGGAATTAAACTATCAATATGTAGGGCATCAGATGAAATTTTCCCCCAACGGTTGACTGAGCGAAATACCGCACCAGAGCTTAATTCGCTAATTGCCAACCAATCAGAGTAAGCCTTAACAGGGCATAGTTGATTTAATTTGGGTACTTGAAAATATTGTCCATTTAATGCTCGGTCACCCTTAGTTTGAGCTAGATAGCAGCTTAAACCTTCAGTATGGATTTCAATATCCTCTATATTTAGGCGAGTAAGCTCATCCCCACGAAAACCACGCCAGAACCCTAATAGTAGCAGAAGCTTATTACGGGTATATCGAAGCTGTTGTGCTAAGCTTCCCGAAGTTTTGGATTGTTCAACCATTTGATCAAGATAAGAAATCGTTTCTTTTAACTGTAAAAGTTGTAATGGTTTAGCCTGTTTTTCCTGTACAGGGTGAACCACTTTAATCCCTTTTAAAACTTTTTTGACAATCGGAGCTTTAGTGGGATCAGGAAAACCTTGCTCAATATGCCATTGAGATAAAGCAGCAACTCTTTGTTTTAGAGTGTTGATTGATAAAACACCTGCATAATCAGATAAATAATGAGCAATGTGGTCAGCAGTTGCAGGTAATAAACCTTGCCATTCAAACTCATAATGCTGAATTGCGGTTGTATAACTCTTCTGAGTATTTTCTCGTATCGAGGCTTGTAAATAGAGATCAACTTTACTCATATATAGATTATCCACAGTGAGCGACTGAATTTTAAGTAAAACCATCAAACTGGACGTATGTAACCATCTAGCAATAAATTCACCATCTTTTTATTCTAACACAGGATAATGTCTTATTATCCTGTGTTAGATATTTGATACAAAATAGGCAATAGTCAGATAATTTTAGTATGTTATTATGTATTACATAATACAGTATGATTTATTTAAAAGGATTTGATGATGTCTAGATCAGGTTTAACTAAAAATATGGTTAAGCAAGCAAGAGATGTACTTATCTCTCAAAATAAGTATCCATCTGTAGATGCTGTTCGAATTGAACTTGGCAATACTGGATCAAAAAGTACAATCCATAAATATTTGAAAGAGTTAGAAGAAGATGAAGAACAGGGTGTTGGTCAAAATCTGTCTGTAAGTGAGACTATACAAAATTTGGTTATACGATTGTCTGAACAACTTCATTTGGAAGCAAATATTGAAATAGAAAAAGTTAAGGAGACCTATCGCATTAATGAGGAAAAACTTAAAGAAGAGATAGGATCTTTACGTAATGAGTTGAATCAAACAGAAATTTTGCTTCAGCAAAGTAATGAATCAATAGCTAAACAAGATGAAATAAATAAGGCGTTAAAAGTTTCTTTAGATCAGGAAACTCTTGTTAAAAATCGTTTAGAGCAGCAAGTGGTGAACTTGACTGGATCATTAGAGCAAAATAAAGGGTATCTAACTAATTTGGAAGATAAATATAAACATGCTCAACAGTCTTTGGAGCATTATCGAGAATCTGTTAAAGAACAACGTCAGCAAGATTTGCGTAGACACGATCATCAAGTTCAATTGTTACAGGCTGAAATACGTCAATTACAGCAAACGATTGTAGTAAAACAAGATAAGTTAAATGAACTTTCTTTAGAAAATACGAAACTAGCAACAGAATTATCAATTTCAAATGAGAATAATAAAAAATGTGAAAAGTCCCTTGATGATTTAGGTAAGCAATTAGAGCAAGTTAAACAACATGAAACATCATTGTTATCTGGATTAAAAAGCCATCAGGAAACTATTCAAAAATTAGAGATACAGCTAACAAAAGTAACCCAAGAAAAAAATACTTTAGATCAATATGCTAAAGAACTTCATGAAGATCTGATAGCGAGTAAAATTAAATTTGAGACACAACAATCAGTTTTTACACAGTTACAATCAATGTTGGCTATGCAAAAGAGCATTAAACCCTATGACTAAAATTACCCTAAACTCAGTAACATTTGATTTTTCAGTAGAAAGCAATTCTGAACAGGCTTTCACTTATGTTAAATCAATCGGGTTTAACGCCTATATTCCAGAGCGGTACAGCTCCATAATTGCATCTCAAGTTCTATGCCTTGCAAAAAGTAGGATTCTTAACTCCTATACTATTTTAGATACTATAAAAACTTTGGAGGGAATTGGTTACCCAAGTAAACTAAAAGCTGAAACTGAATTTATGCGACTACCACTTAAGGGCTTATGGCATAAACATTATTTACCAAATAATATTCAGGCTTTTGCAAAAAATCTTATTAATTCGATAAAAGTTGAGGAATTACCATCTTTAGATGAATTGGCACATGAAGCAGGAGTAACCAATGAAGAGCGCTATCTTACTGAACGGGATATTGCTTTAATTACTCATGATGCAGTCGTGGGGGCTTGGGAAAGACGTTGTCGAAGTGCCTCTGTTACAGGTGAGTGGATTATTTATGCCAAATATCAAGGTCAAAACTATTATTTATGTTTAGCAAAACATTCTGATGGCGATGACAAAATTAGAGCTCTAATTGATGCTATTTGCATACATGAATTTCCTTTCCTGCAAGATATTTTAAGTTAAATTTAGTGAATAATTCTTGACAAATTTTATTTGTCCTATTTTTACACGTATCTCGGCTGTACCCGGACTACAGCATGTATTAACCATGTATGGCGGTATTATCGCTCCGCCATTGATTATTGGTACAGCCGCGGGACTTGAACCTGCGCAGATCGGTTTATTGATTGCGGCGGCGCTTTTTGTCGGTGGCTTGGCGACCATACTACAAACCGTCGGTGTGAAATATATCGGTGCAAAATTACCCTTAGTACAAGGTGTTTCATTTGCAGGTGTGGCGACGATGATTGCCATAGTAACCGCAGGCGGTGGGCTTTCTGCTGTTTATGGTGCGGTGATTGTTGCATCTCTAATTGGCTTTTTTCTAGCACCTTATTTTTCAAAAATTATTCGTTTTTTCCCACCGATTGTGACTGGTTGTGTGATCACTGTGATTGGCCTTTCATTGCTGCCTGTAGCGGTACGCTGGATGATGGGTGGGAACAATAAAGCACCAGACTGGGGAAGTGCTGAGAACATCAGTTTGGCATTTTTAACTTTGGGTATCGTGATTGCGCTGAACTTAACCCGTAATGCAACTATCCGACGTTTATCTATTTTGTTAGCCATCGTCTTCGGTACGGTGCTGGCTTATGCCTTTGGCTTTGGCGATTTTTCTAAAGTTGCAAATGGTAACTGGATTCAATTTCCAAGCTTCTTTGCTTTCGGTATGCCAACTTTTGAGTTAAGTGCCATTATTGCTATGTTGATCGTGACTTTAGTGATTATGACTGAAACGATAGCAGATATTATTGCCGTTGGGGAGATTGTTGGTACTAAAGTGGATGCTGAGCGTATTACCAATGGCTTACGTGCAGATATGTTATCTAGTGCAGCAGCGCCAATCTTCGGCTCATTCATGCAAAGTGCTTTTGCACAAAATGTTGGTTTAGTAGCGATTACTGGCGTGAAAAGTCGCTTTGTTGTCGCAGCGGGTGGAATGATTTTAGTCGTATTAGGCGTTCTGCCAATTATGGGGCGACTGATTGCAGCGATTCCTGTCCCTGTATTAGGTGGTGCTGGTTTAGTTTTGTTTGGAACGGTTGCGGCAAGTGGTATTCGTACCTTGGCGAAAATTGACTATAACGAGCAAAAGAACCTCATCATTGTTGCGACTGCGATTGCAGCAGGGATGATTCCAATTATCGATCATTCTTTCTATGCAAACTTCCCGAAATGGGTGCAAACACTCTTCCATTCAGGCATTAGTTCGACTTGTTTGATGGCGATTATTTTAAATATTGTGTTCAATCATTTGAATTTATTTAAAAATAAAGAAGTGACTATGAGCAAAGATCAGGTTAAAAAACCAAGCATGGCGATAGATGTGCATCATTAATCATGGCAGATCTTGGGTCTTGAACCATACGATGATTCATAGAATATAGTTTGTATAGAATAAATAAAGCCCTCTAAATTGAGTAATGCCAGTCAGTTAAGAGATTGACTGGCTTTTTCTTGGGTATTTTTGAGGTTTTCCTTTTACAACCCTTGGATAACTCCTCACTCTTCTCTCAGGTATAACATACCGATTAGATTTCTCCA
>NZ_VPAN01000077.1:0-5452 GCF_013419225.1 Acinetobacter sp. YH12097
TGGAAGCAGATGAAATATTATTGGCGAGATTTTCAAGTCATGACAGCTGATAAAATAGAGCAATGGGTGGAGAGAGTATCAAACCAATTCGGAAAAGAATACATGTTTACTTTTTAATGACAGCTTATGTGGTTGATTCCATTAATAGTCCTTGGATTTTTTTTATTCACTGGTATTAAAATTCATCAGAAGAATATTAGTAAAATATCTAGATATTAACAGCCTAAAAATATTATCTAGCCCTATGCAAAGATATGCATAGGGTTATTACTTATTTAGAAATTAACGTAGTATCATTTTTTTTGGGAGTTTCAAAAGAGATTTTTTCAAAAATTATTAAACTAAAGATTAAGACTCCGATTAAGCCAATTAGTCCCATAATTAAGAAAGTTGCTCTAAATATCAAGCCATAAGTCAAAATTTTACTTAAATATTTTTTTCCCATATTAGCTCTAATAAGATTACTTTCTTCATTACAAAATATTCCAATATCAATTGAAGAATTTCTTTCTAATCTTTTAAAGACTTCTTCAGATTGTTTGATTAAAAAAGATGTTCTTTGATCTAGCTTCCAGAAAACAAATGCCGTAATACTTAAGAAAATGGATAAAAATATTCCTATGTAAGCAAAGGTACTTGAGGACTGAATGGAAACACCTATAGCGGTTCCTAATCCAGCAATGATAAAAAGAAAATAATTGAACATTGTTATTCTTTGGTTGGAATGTAATTCAAAGTACTTCCAGGCATGTTCAACAGCTTGTTCAGAATTAATCCTATTTGTCATATTAATATTACCCAATTGAAAATTATATGAATTATATAATTTATTCAATTGAATAAACTAATCTAAATAATTCTGCTTGATACTTTGCATCGTGCAAAGCATTATGATCTCCTTGTAAAGTAGGATGTACATATTTATCTATTGAACTTGACTTTGTATCGTACCAGCTACATTTTGTGGCTCCCATAAAAAGAGCTTTGATATCTATAGCTGATATACCAAAAGGATTTCTATTTAAATATTTTAGAAAATAAAAATTTATAAAAGACCAATCGAAAGGCGCATTAAGTCCTACAAATATAGGTCTAGAGTCCTCTGGTAAATACTTGAGTATCCAACTTTCAAATTGAGACATTGCTTCTATGGGGGGAATACCTTTCTTTCGTGCTTGGTCTAAAGTTATTCCTGACACTTTTAAAGCTTCTTCAATTGCTTGATCACTGATTGGTTGGAGCATTATTGTAAATTCTATATCAGGGTTATATACGAAACATGCTCCTATAGTCAGCATACTGTGTTCACCTACTATAGGACCTGCTGTTTCAATGTCTACAGAAATATAAACCTCTTTTTTATACATTCTTATGCTCCTTCCAATTAGAATTATGTTATCCAGCCATTATAGGTGAAGGCTTTAGCTTACTAAGAGCCTGATGGAAGTGTGAGATTTTTAATTCTGAATCAGGAAAAGCTAAAGAAACTGCCGTTGGATATAACCGTGTACGAATATCTGAATAAGTCCAACCTGGTTCTGCTCCGTGAGGAGCAGTTGCACTTACTAATTCGGCAATTTCATCTTCCGAAAAATCGATGTCAGACAAATCTTTAGTAAAAAGCTCATGTCGTTCTTCATTAGATGGGCGAACAAACTCTTCTACAATGGAAGCTCTACGCAAAACAGCTGCATCTAAAGCAGCTAATCGATTAGTACATAAAATTGCAAAGATACGGCCACCATGTTTTCTTAAATCATCTATTGCTTGAATTAAAGTATTCACACCAACTTTATCTTCATGATGACTATTTTCTTGACTTCGAGATGCTCCAAGCGAATCACCTTCATCAATAATAAGAAAAGCTCGACCATTTCCATGTCCAATAGACCGAGTGATTTCATCGAATGCTTGTGCAATGAGAGTACCCATTTCACCAACTTTACCAGTTCCTCTGACTTTATTACTAAGCTTAAATAGCAAAGCATCTTCTATTTTCGCATCACGAGCTAATCTATTAACAATTGCTTCAGCATTTGCAGTTTTTCCAGTACCTACATCACCATGAAAAATAGCTAAAGGATATTGATCGACAAGAAGATCAATAACCGCTAGTTTTTTCCCATGTTTTTGTTTACTCCATTGTTCTAACTCATCAGCCTGAAGCAAAAGTTGTACTTGTTTCTTAATACGGGAATATCTAGATTCAAAACCGAGTAATTTGTCAGCTAAATCATCAAATTGTTTAATTGGTAAATCTGTCTTAACTTCAAAAACTGTTGATTTACTCATGAGTAGTCGCTCCTATTAGCTCCATAACCATTACTGCTATAACCTCGCTCCCCTGATGCAGAAAGGCTACTGTGAGTGGTACTTTCTGTTGTTGAGACCCAAGTTATTTCCAATGGTAATTTGGAAGCTTTTTCTGATTCATTACGATATTTATCGGTATGTGACAATATAATTCTAATTCGTCCATCTGGTGTGTGGGGCCACATTACTCCGCCAGGTCTTTCAGTACCAGATGCACCTTCAGTTTGAAATATGTACTTAATAGCTCTAACTTCTGAACCATAGGAAGATATCAAAGTTACATCAACTTTAGATAAATATTCATTTTTTGCTAATAGTTCAATATCATGGGCATATTCTTTCGCTTTATCTTCAGTCATCGCTCTTGTGCTACTAGCGATCATAATTAAATCTGCTTTAATACTACGTACAACTTTTTCAACATCAGCTACAGTGTAAGTACTCGAATAAGTACTTGAGTATGATGAACTCATGCTTTAATCCTTAATTTTAAATTTATTACCGAATATTTCTTTCCAAATGTCGTTATCATCTTCTACTGATGCATAATTTGCAGTTTCCCAAGCTTGTAAGGCTATTTTGACGATTTGTTCTTTCTCTTCTATAGTTATTCGAGACGCTACATTATTTTCATGGTTAGCAGGATCAATAATTACAACAGGATCTGAAAAATATTTCTGCACCTTAGCCGAGTTCTCAGGGAAATCAATACGCTCATTTAATTCACTTTGAGCTATAAATCCTAAAAATTCTCTAAAACGTTGTTCAATATTTTGTGTTGGTCCATCACGATCTTGTAAATAAGCTAGTATCAACTCTAGATGAAAAGATTTAAGGCCCGGAGGGCACGCAAAATTTTTCCATCGTTTTGCCATACGCACTAAAGTGCGGTAATGCTTATCTGAATTTTTTCTATCACGAATAAATTGAATATGACAAGGAGCACAAGTTAGGTTTTTTTCTTTAGTTTTTAGATCATATTGCCAACCATGGTTTGGTTCTTGGGCATCTTGAATTACAGGAACTACATCTACACTCAGCCCACTTTTGACAAAAGTTACTGTAGCTGCTCTCCGTTGAATCTCAAAATCTTCAACAGCTTTAGTTGGATAAATTTTTGTGAGTAACGTGTAAATTAAGTCATTAAGATTGTCTAATGTCGAATCATCTACATTTTTATTACTGATATAAAATACAATATCTACATCGATAGGATCATCTACAGTTTTCTTCAAAATTGTATACTTTGCAAAAGAACCGGCTTTAACTACTTTTGCTATTTTTAAGTCAGAGTTTGAAGTGATATGTTTGCGTAACTCTGTTATTAAATTATCCACTTGTGCATGATATTCTGTACGTTTTTCTGAAGGTAAACGAAGTACATTACCATCATAATATTGAAGATCTGAATTTGTAAGTGACATTCTGATGTGTTTCCCCAAGTTAGTTATTAAGTGTTAAGCCATGAGTAATATAATCTGCTGTTACTGCAGCAGCTGCTTTTGCGGCTAAGTCATGAAAGCGATTGTCTTTTGTGGAATCACCAAAGTCACTAATTCCTCTAATCATTAACACGGGTTTTTTATGTAAAGCACAAGCCGCAAATACTCCTGCACCCTCCATTTCAGCAACTTCAATTTTTCCATTAAGTTCTTTTAAGGCTTTAAATTTTTCAGGATCTCGAAGAAGCTTCTCACCACTTCCAATAGTGACTGTTTTAGGCATAACACTTTTAGTTACTGGGCCAATTTCAATACTATCTGGAAGTATGATTTCTAAGGCTTCATAGCTCTTTATTAAGCGACTTTCTAAAGAACTTTTGTTAGATAAATATGTGCTAACATCCTGTCTAACTTTAAGATCTAACACTGTGCTTTTAGGCCGGTGTTCTGTAGCGCCACCTTCAATGAGAGCTGCTCCTTCGTATGCAACGACTTGTTCAGATAAAACAACTTCGCCTAAAGCACATTTTTCGCGCATTCCCGC
The DNA here is from genome assembly GCF_013419225.1 of Acinetobacter sp. YH12097. Taxonomy (NCBI): domain Bacteria; kingdom Pseudomonadati; phylum Pseudomonadota; class Gammaproteobacteria; order Moraxellales; family Moraxellaceae; genus Acinetobacter; species Acinetobacter sp. YH12097. The sequence goes on from NZ_VPAN01000077.1 coordinate 4,300, forward strand.
AGCAATACCTAACATGATTACATTTTTAGGTTGTAATTCAATTAGTAATGTGGTGGTGATTGAAGAAGCATCTACATTTCCAGCGCTAGAAAAACATGCTATTGCGCAATTAGCCCGTATACCATCATTGCGAATTATTTCTGTTTTCCATACATGGAGACCCGTACTTGTAACTATAGGCTGTACACCTTCATTAATATTTAATGCTTGCCTTGCAGCTGATAATTCAATTGGTAAAGCTGTCAAGACTAATACATCTGGCGGAAGAGCTGCGTGTCTAGCTTGTTCCTCTTTATAAAAGATCGTAATAATTCTCTTTGCAATTTGAGAAAATTCTAATACAGGTTCTTCTAAAGAGAGTGCTGAAATACTTTTTACCACAGTAGAACCGGTATTTTGCAAATAAGTTTGAGGAGTGTCTCTAAATTTTTTTAGCAATCCTAATGCACCATTTCCATCTTCTTTATTTGATCCGATTTGTAGATCTAAAGGCAAAATAGGCAACCCTTTTTTTACCATTTTGTGAGCTCTATCTAATACTCCTTTACCACCACCTAGTGCAATCATTGCTGTAGCATGCTCAATTTGTTCTTCACCTACATTGCTACCTGTTAAGATTTCGTCATCAATACAAATATGTTCAGCAACCCCACGAGCAATCATGCTATTTAAAAGCCGTCGCTGTTCGGAATTGGTTTTGCATTGCAACCGATCATTTGATGCAACAATCTTAAGAAAGATTTTGTTTTCTATCCCTTGAGTTAGTTCGTTTATTTTTCTAGCAATAGTCCAATCAAAAACTAAAGATTTTTGAGTTTGATTTACAGGCTCTGCTGAAAAATAACCGATAAAGCTGCCTCCAGCATTAATAACTTCTGTTACAAGAGCTTCAACAAATGAATGAGCCTTATCGATCTGGTCATCATTTGTAGTAAGAGAAATGCTACCTGCAAGGAGAATACAACTATTTGAAAGAGAAACTGGATTACTCATTCTCCCCTTACCCCCTAAAAAATATAATAATTTTGGTGGTGTTTCAAAAAGTATGCTGAAAAAAAGCAGGTTGGATTTTGATAAAATAGAGAAATGCGAATAACTCTAGAAATCAAGTGTCCAGCCTGCCTAAGTGACAGTATAAAGAAAAATGGCACAA
>NZ_VPAN01000078.1:0-5419 GCF_013419225.1 Acinetobacter sp. YH12097
TATCATTATTCGTATGAGGCACGGTGATACACAACGTGATCCTCTCATCAATAGGTTGGCTGATTGCAGCAGTGTAAGGCAAAGCAATAAATGCTGGATTCACATGAGTAGGATCCTGCACGGCACCATCATGATGGCTGAAGATCCTGATCCAACGACTGACAAGGTTGGCATTAATACTATGTTGCAGTGCGACCGAAGCGATCGAGGTATTAGGATTTTTACAGGCATTGACAATACTGAGTTTGAATTCTTTGCTGTATGTTCTGCGTTTTTTAGCAACAGGAGGTGTTGCTGAATATATATCCATGTTCATGGATTAAGTCCCCACTTGTTTTTAGGTGGGAACTAAATTAAGGCTTATAGGATCGCTTGGTAAGGCTGTGTTAGCCGGATGCTTACCACTTACTACTCACTTGCCTTGTACCATTTTATGGCATTAAATGGCCTTAACAAGATTGAGAGGTGTTAAATGTCTAAGCTAATAAAAAAGAGAGTTCAATATTCTGTGGATGAGGCTATTTCTGAATCAGCAGAGTACATTATTAAAAAAGTTGGGCTAACCCCTGCATCTGTTTTTAGTATGGTCATGGCTGAAATAGCCAAAACAGGTCGAATCCCTGTAAGCAATCAAATAAGTGATGATGATTTTAATACAGCACAGCTCATAGCTCTTAGCCATAATATCCCAAGTGTAAAAGTATCTAATACAAAATCTGCTCAAGCATTTTTAAACGATGATGGTGGGTACTAATGGCACAGGATTTGTATTGGGCTTATGTTGGTTTGACAGATATAGTAGATGGCAAAACTCGCCCTGTTTTATATATTCGACAAACAAAAAAAGACTACATCGTATTCCGTTTAAGTAGTCAATATGACAATAAATCTGATTTTATTAAACGTAAATATATTGAAATTATAGATTGGGAATCGGTTGGACTAAGTAAAAAATCATGGATTGATACCGTACAGACATATCAGTTGCCAATTGATAAAACAAAATTAACTTACATTGGTAAACTTTCTAAAAATGACTATGAGCGATTAATTAATCATCTTAAAGAACAATAACTGTTTGTCCAATTAGCCGAATAATATCTGTCCAAGTTAGCACAAAATTTAATGATCATTAAATAAGAATTTGCACTTGGATCGCAGAATCCATAAATTGGCTGCAATCATCCAGGAACGTAGTGTTTCCACTGAAATATCGAATCCATGAATGGTAGTGAGCTTTTCATGAGCCAAGGTAGATCCAAATCCCAGCAGATGTTCAGAAATAATGGAAAGACATTTTGATTTTAATAAATCATCATGGCGACGATGGCCAGGTTGACCACGACTGGCATGCGCCATACCTGAAACACCATCTTGATTGAGCTTCTATAATAACCAGGTAATTTGACGGGTTGAAAGATTAAGGATTTCAGCAGCACGGACTTGGGTAATACGATGATCTCGAACGTCTTGCAGAACAGCAAGACGTTGAATTTCTTTGTCAGACATAGTGATCAGCATCTATATTTCATATCCAGTCCATGATGTTTAAGCCATCATAAACTAGACATTTTTATTGGTGAGAATATAGACATTTTGAATGGGTTCTAACATGCCAATTGCGTATAATATAGATTATGTTAAATTAAGTACATAGTACTTTAAGTTCATAACTCTCTGTGTTTATAGATAAACAATATATAAAACAATGACTTATTAAAAAAATAATTCTAGGCTAATTTTATTTAAGTCTATATAGTGTTTACTTCATTTAGTTCTTCAATTGTGTAATGTTCTTCTTAAAGACAATCAAACTCTCAAAAAAGCATTCAACTCAAAATCGAATTGTTGTGCTGTTCAATGCTTCGACTACAACGGCATGTCTTTATCCATTACTCTATTCTTTATCTGTTTTGAGATTTCAAAGTGTAGCTACCCAACAATCAGATATGCTGTTAGCGGCAGTGTAAAAATGACCCCCTAATGGCATTTAAAAACTGACCCCCTTGGTTAATATAGCGGTCATTTTGGACTGCTCAACATGTTAACTTTGGAGCAAGCAGTGACAATCCAAATACTTCATCAACAAGGTAAATCTATTAAAGCCATTAGTCGTGAACTGGGGGTGTCCAGAAATACCGTACGTAAATATTTACGGCAAAACACCACACCTCAGTATCAGCGTATACAGCCTAGAATAAGTATCCTTGACCCATATAAACCCTATTTACTCCAACGTGTAAACGCAGCTCATCCTGAATGGATTCCTGCTGTTGTGCTCTACCAGGAAATTTTAGGGTTGGGATATCCAGGAAAGATCAGGATCTTGAGGGAATATCTTGCAACATTAAAACCAGTTGCTCAACCGGAACCGATCATTCGTTTTGAAACCCAACCTGGCCAACAAATGCAGGTAGATTTCACGACAATTCGACGCAACAACACGACTTTAAAAGCCTTTGTCGCAACATTAGGGTATTCCAGAGCGACTTTCGTGAAATTTTATGATCATGAACGTACGGATGCATGGATCGATGGTCTAGAAAATGCATTTCAGTTTTTTGCAGGAGTACCTCAAGAAATCCTGTTTGATAACGCTAAAACGATCATGATTGAACGGGATGCCTATCAGGAGGGGCAGCATAAATGGAATCCCAAACTGCTCGACTGCGCCAAGAAATACAGCTTTCGTCCTCGCGTATGTAAGCCCTACCGTGCACAGACCAAAGGCAAAGTTGAACGCTTTAATGGATACCTCAAATCAAGCTTTATTGTGCCATTGAAAGCAAGCCTGAAGACTTCGGGTTTACTGTTAGATGTTGATGTCGCCAATGCCCACATTGGCCGGTGGCTGCATGAAACCGCCAATCAGCGGATTCATGCCACCACGCAAGAAAAACCGGCTGTTCGACTGCAACAGGAGCAGCAAAAATTTACGCCATTACCGCAATCAGATACAGGTTCTAGCACTGTACCTGTTGCAGCAGCACAGCATGTCATGCCCTACGAGAGTTTGCAGCATCCCTTATCGGTATATGACCAGTTGCTGGGAGTTTCCTGATGAATCTGCAATACGACCGTATAGAGCAACTTTGCCAAAAGCTCAATCTGCCTGCCATCGCATCACAATGGTCACATCATGCACAACAAACATTAGGTCAAGATGGAAGTTATGCCGACTTTGTTGAAGCTATCTTGACGCATGAATATGCTGCCAGGCAACAGCGCAGCCAGCAGGTCCTGATGAAACTCTCAGGCCTGCCTCAAGTGAAAACGCTGGAAGGTTACGATTTTAATTATGCACTGGGTGCTCCCAAATCACAGGTGGTCGAGTTGTTCAACCTGAGCTTTATTGCTAGAGCAGAAAATGTGGTGTTTCTCGGGGCTAGCGGTGTAGGGAAAACGCACTTATCTATGGCATTAGGCTATAAGGCCATCATGAACAATGTCAAAACCAAGTTTATTACCGCCGCCGATCTCACGCTGCAACTGAGTACAGCCTATCAGCAAGGTAAATTGAAAACCTATATGCAACGTGCGGTACTGGGACCAAAGTTACTGATTATCGATGAAATTGGTTATTTACCGTTTGGACGTGAAGAAGCGAATCTGTTCTTTAACGTGATTGCCAAGCGTTATGAAAAAGGCAGTACGATATTGACGAGTAACTTACCCTTTAGCCAATGGTCTAAGTCGTTTGCGGATGATGTTACGTTGACCGCTGCGATGTTAGATCGGTTGCTGCATCACTGTCATGTGGTACAAATATCGGGTGAGAGTTATCGTTTGAAGGATAAAAAAAGAATTGGGATTCAGCCCCAGGTTGAAATTTAATACGAGATCAAAGGGGTCAATTTTAGAATGCCGTTGACAATGCTCGCACTTAAATTTTGGTATGAATTCTGGTTCCAGAAATTGAACCGTACCGGGTTTGTCGGAGACTTTTTTATTTAAGTTAGGCCACCTGACCTAACGGGTTAATCTTATCATAGTACATTGCTTCAAACTCAAAAGGCGATACATAACCCAGTGCACTGTGTACACGCTTTTTATTGAACCAATCTACCCTGTTTAGTGTCGCAAGTTGTACATCTGCTAAACCTTGCCAATCTGCTTTTAAATATTCAATCACCTCTGTTTTGTATAAGCCATTCACCGTTTCAGCCAGAGCATTATCGTATGAATCACCAGTTGTACCGACTGATGCTCGTAAATTTGCAGCTTCTAAACGATTGGTATAGCGAATAGAAAGATATTGCACACCTCTGTCGGAATGATGAATCACATTCTTTGGCATGCCTCGATCATGCAATGCTTGCTCTAATGCATCGAGCACCATATCTGTATTCATTCGTGTAGATACTTTCCAGCCAACAATTGCTCGTGAGAACACATCAATAATAAAGGCGGTATAGACCCAGCCTGAATTTGTTTGAATATACGTAAAGTCACTGACCCACAGTTGGTCAGGATGATCAGCAGTAAAATTACGTTTCACTAAATCATCTGCTCGTTTTTGGTCATCTCGGCTACGGGTGGTTTGTTTGTTCTTACCTCGCCAAACACCTTGTATACCTAGCTTTTTCATTAATCGAGCAACAGTACAGCGTGCAATAATATAGCCTTCACGTTTCAGTTTTTGCCAGACTTTACGTACACCATACCGACCTGAACTTTCCTTCCAAATTCGTTTAATCTCCTCAGCATGATGCAAGTCATGTAAATCTCGCTTTGCTCGATGTTCTGGATTTTCGCAGAGATCTAGAGTCCGGTAATAGGTTGAAGCTGCGATCGGTAAAATCCTACAAATCGCATCAACACCATATAAGTCTTTATTGTTATGGATGAAATCCACCATTATTTGTGTGGGCGGTCGAGCTCCGCCTTGGCGAAAAAAGCGGCTGCTTTGCGTAGAATTTCATTGGCACGCTTTAATTCTTTAATTTCACGTTCCATTTGCTTCATTTTTTCTTGGTCAGATATCTGTTGTACTTTAATAGGATTTTGCTGATCTAAATGCTTTTGATGCCAGGCACGAAGTGTTTCAGGAGTACAACCAATCTTAGGCGCAATTGCTGTGATTGCAGCCCAATTCGATGGATAATCTTTCTCGGATTCAATCAATAATTGAACCGCTCTTTCTCTGATTTCAGGGGTATATTTTAATTTTGTCATCGGGATAGTCTCTCAGAATATTGACTCTCCGACAAACCCGGTACGGTTCATTCAGTTCTTTGGACAATTCCCTTTTAGATCAATAATAGAGACTAATATCAATTATCTTATACATGGTAAGTTGACAAAAATAACTAATCATGCGAAAAAGTTTTTTTAGTTAACAGATGTTCACCCATGCCTCGAATTGTTTCTGTACCACTTAGTTTAGAACAGCGAGAACGACTCATTTTTCTGGCCAAGC
>NZ_VPAN01000079.1:0-4592 GCF_013419225.1 Acinetobacter sp. YH12097
ATGAGGCATGTTCCGCGTCCTTGCAATACTGTGTTTACATACAGTCTATCGCTTAGCGGAAAGTTCTTTTACCCTCAGCCGAAATGCCTGCCGTTGCTAGACATTGCCAGCCAGTGCCCGTCACTCCCACTCAAATGTTAATAGGCCGCCTCTATGAAGGGGGCTGTTTTCGGGGTCGATTTCCAGGGGTTCATTGACACTTGAGGGGCGGGCTATGCCTTCCCTCTTGGCGTCCAATCCGCCCCTTGGGGCGTCAAATCAAGTCCGCTTTGTTCGGGCTGGGGTTGAAGTTGAAGCTGGGAATCTCCCCCGGCTTATGGCTGGCTGATGGTACTGGTTTGGGTGTCGCTGGGGTGGCTTTCTTGGGGGCCGGTTGGGAGGATGCCGGCGGTCTTGCGGTGGCCTTTTCAGGCTCGCCTGGCGACCGAATCAGACTGTTCACATAGCTGATAAAAGCATCATATCCGAAGCTGATTTTCCCTTCATCGTGCAGCGTTTTCCAGATGGCTTTTACCGGCCAGCCATCGGTCAAAGCCTCTTTTATGTCGTCGCGCTGGGCCAGGAAAGCCGCCCGATTCTGTCCTGAACGGGTGGGCTTTTGGGTCTGCATTTGCGCTGCAATGCGCTCTGTAAGCCGTTTAGTCATGCCGATTCTACCGCCTTTTATATGTCGATTTATCCGCGATTTAATGCCGATTCTATCGCTATTAAAGCGATTGTAAGGCGACTAAAGCCAGATTGCACGCCTTATGCGTGGAATCGGCTTGTGTTTGTCGATAAAACGGGTTATAGCCGGTAAATGGTAGTGATGTTAAAGTGGTGGTGAAGCGGGCAGGATGTGTGAAGTAGGCCCACCATGCAAGCATGGTGTTCCTCTTCACTTCCCCTTATTCGCACCTGCGGCGCTCAACGGGAATCCTGCCCTGCGGGGCCATCGGCGGACGCCGGAATAAGAGAACCAGGAGGACGCCAAAGATGGAGGCGACAGAGCAGAAGGTAACGAGAAAAAGCAGCACGCCGATCAAGGTGTATTGCCTGCCGGAAGAGCGGGCCGCCATTGAGGCCAACGCACAAGCGGCTGGCTTGAGTACGTCTGCTTTTTTGCTGGCCGTGGGGCAGGGTTACGCCGTCCAGGGCGTGACCGATTACGAGAACGTGCGCGAGCTGGTGCGGGTCAATGGCGACCTGGGCCGCCTCGGTGGTCTGCTGAAATTGTGGCTGACCGACGATGCCCGAACGGCCCGGTTCAGCGCTGAAACTGTCTTGGGCCTGCTGGCCCGGATTGAGGCCAACCAGGACGAAATGAGCCGATTGATGGAATCTATTGTGCGACCCAGGGCAGCATCATGATTGCCAAGCATGTTGCCATGCGTTCCCTGGGCAAATCAGACTTTGCCGACCTGGCTAAATACATCACCGACGCACAGAGCAAAGACCACCGGCTGGGCCATGTTCAGGTCACGAATTGCGAGGCGCATTCAGTGCGCGATGCCATCACCGAAGTGCTGGCCACCCAGCACATGAACACCAGGGCCAAGGGCGATAAGACCTATCACCTGATTGTCAGTTTTCGCGCCGGCGAGAATCCCGATGCCGACACCTTGAAGGCGATAGAGGAACGGATTTGCCAAGGGCTAGGGTTTGGTGAGCATCAGCGTATCAGCGCCGTGCATAACGACACCGACAACCTGCACATCCACATTGCCATCAACAAGATTCACCCGACCAGGCACACGATGCACGAACCGTACTATCCGCACCTGGCGCTGGCCGACTTGTGCGAGACGCTGGAACGGGACTATGGCCTGGAGGCAGACAATCACCGGCCGCAGCAGCGCGGGGCGGCATCGAGGGCCGCCGACATGGAGCGCCATGCCGGCGTGGAAAGTCTGGTGGGCTGGATCAAGCGCGAATGCCTGGACGACATTAAAGCCGCGCAGTCCTGGACGGAGCTGCACCAGGTCATGCGTGATAACGGCCTGGAGATTACGCCAAGGGGTAACGGGTTGGTGATCCGGGCCGATGACGGCACGATGGTCAAGCCCAGCACCCTGTCCCGCGATCTGTCCAAGCCTGCCCTGGAAAAGCGGCTGGGAGCCTTTGAGGCGTCACCGGATCAGCAGGAGAAGCCGCCCAGGCGGCAGTATCAAAAGAAGCCGGTACGGTCACGCGCTGACACCACCGAGCTTTATGCCAGGTACAAAGTTTTTTATCGCCAACTTATCAATGATAAATAAAAGTCACATCTATGTCAAAATCACTTATAACCGCACTCATTGTTGTCGCGCTTGATGCGATTGGTTTGGGATTAATCATGCCGGTGGTTCCGGCTTTATTAAATGAATTTGTACCGGCAGAGCAAACAGCATTTCACTATGGTGTTTTTTTATCGCTTTATGCGTTTATGCAGGTCTTTTGCGCGCCCGTTTTAGGGCGGTTATCTGACCGCTATGGACGGCGGATTATTTTGCTGGTTTCATTTTTAGGTGCCACGATTGATTATAGCATAATGGCGGCAGCGCCTGTTTTATGGGTGCTTTATATCGGCCGGATTATCTCAGGTGTTACCGGAGCAACTGGTGCAATCGCGGCATCAATTATCGCTGATACAACTAAACAGGAAGAACGTGCGCGTTGGTTTGGTTTTATGGGGGCGTGTTTTGGTGCAGGTATGATTGCAGGGCCTGCTATTGGCGGTGTTCTTAGTGATATATCTGTGCATGCGCCCTTTGTGGCAGGGGCTCTTCTCAATGCAATTGCCTTTTGTTTGGTGGCTTTCTTGTTGCCCAAAACGCCGTCACAACCGCCTGAAGGACAGCCAGCCAAAATCAATTTGTTTGAAGGCTTTCGCTTCAATTTTGCAGTTCAGGGACTTGCCAGCTTTTTTGCGTTGTTTTTTCTTATGCAGCTGATTGGGCAGGCGCCCGCCGCTTTGTGGGTGATTTATGGCGAACAGCGCTTGAATTGGGATATTGGCACAGCAGGTGTGTCGCTGGCCGTTTTTGGTGCAGCACATACATTCGTACAAGCTGTTTTAACCGGCACTCTTTCAAAGCGACTGGGTGACCGCGGTGTGTTGCTGCTTGGAATGGGCGCTGATATGTGCGGGTTTTTATTGCTGGCTTTTATCACGCAAAGCTGGATGGCGGTATTCTCAGGAACGGGTCCTATACCAGGAGCAATTCAAGAATTGCAACAGCAGATTTTTACTGAATGGTTACCAACTTCAGGTTTTGAATATGCTGAATTGCCAGATATCGAATTATATTTAGATGCTAATCCTCAGAATGCACAGTTCCAAATATGGCTCCCGATTCGTGCAAAATAAAAAAGTTGTGGCAAGTTTTTTGCCACAACTTTTTTTGAATAAAATGACTCTTAGTATTTTATAACTGACAATCAGCATATTAGATACTATAGTTGTTGTTGGCCTTTTAATTTGTTATAATCATATTGAGAGTAATTAGGAAAAAAGGAGCGTGGACAGATGACTAGAACGTGGTTTATTACTGGTGGAAGTAAAGGAATTGGTTTTGAGACAGTAAAATTAGTATTAGAAAATGGCGACCAAGTCATTTCTTTTTCTAGAACAGAAGGAAAACTCAGCAGGTTAAAAACAGAATATGGATCTTCTTTGCTGATCTGTTTAGGCGATATTGAAGAACGAGACATGGTAGTAGCCGCTGCTGCTAAGGGAGCAGAAAAATTTAATGGCATCGATATTGCTTTGAGTAATGCGGGAATGATGCTTGGAGGAATGATTGAGGAGACAACAGAAGAAGAGGCGCGTCAGATAATGAATGTAAACTTTTTCGGTTCTCTTTGGACGGCTCAAGCGGTTTCTCCTTTTTTGCGAGACAAATCAGGTCGTTTTATCCAAATGAGTAGTATCGGGGGCATCATGTCTTGGATGACTTCAGGTCTATACAGTGCTAGTAAATTTGCGGTAGAAGGATTGACGGAAGCTTTAGCACAGGAACTGGCTCCTTTTGGTGTTCATGTGACTATTGTTGAACCAGGAGGTTATTGGACAGATCTTTACAAGAAACTGCATAATAGTAAACGCTTGCCGGATTATCAAGAACTGCATCAACAAATGGATGCCTTCGCAAAAGAACAGGAGGGTCAGGCGACAGATAGTGACCCTATATTAGCAGCAAAGACAATCTTAAAACTTGCGGCATTGCCTGAACCACCACTACGTCTAATATTAAGTGATTCTCTTTTTGATGGGGTGATCGAAGCAACGGAAAATAAAATCGCCGGGTGGAAAGCAGAGGAGAGCCTCAGTCGGGAATCAGAAAAATTGATTCCAATGCCTGAAGGGTATTTAGCTGATAAGTAGATGACGACAGGAAAGTGACAATAAAAAATGAAAGAAATCATTGAAGAAATTCAAGCATACAAACCTTTTACACAGCAAGAAGCAAATGATCAAAAACTTTTTCTAAAACAAATACAATTTACGTATAGGAAGAATAAACGCCCTTTTCACCCAAGTCCAACAGCTTTGGACCGCAGTTGACTCTTTCGACACCCCTGCGATGCAACCCAATCCGGCTGACGGGGAGCCAGCAACGCTGAAAATTTAC
>NZ_VPAN01000080.1:0-4540 GCF_013419225.1 Acinetobacter sp. YH12097
GTAAAAATCCACACAAGTTGTTCTTCATAATCTCTTAATGATCTTCTTGTTGGTTCGTCACCAGCAAGCTAGGTCGGCTATATTACTCTTTATTTCTAAAGAGTCAACCGGTAATTCAAATTATTTTAAACTTATCAAATAAAACCTAACTTAATCAATTCAACCAAGTCATTGTTTTATCAGAAGTTTTAATCTTCATCACCGCCGATGGATGTGCATTCTACAGCATTTCACATCCGTTGCAACACCTTTTTTAAAATAATTATTTTGAACGCACATTTTTCACTCAAATTACATTTTTTCATTCATATTTTGATCAAATTTGGTTTAATAGTAATAAATCAGGATTATTTGAACGTTTTTACTTATTATACGGCAAACATTTTGCCGCGCTAAAAGCGTCAGGACTATATATGCGCCAAACTTCTTTTTTATATGCAGGATTATTGTCACTTGTCGTAACAACACCTGTATTTGCAAATGACGAAGCTTCAGCACCTGTTGCTCAAGATTCAGAAGCTGCCAATAAATCAAAAACACAACAACTTGCGCATGCTGCGATGGTCAAGTCATCTGAAGTTGCAAAAAAATTATCTGTTAATGCGAATGCAGCACAATCAGAAGAAGATAAAGACCCTTTCCAACCGATCAACCGGAAAGTTTACGCATTTAATGATTATTTAGATGTCCATATTGCCCGCCCTGCTGCTGTGCAATATGTCGCAAAAACTCCAAAGGATATTCGTGAATCTTATCGTTTATTCCGTAAAAATTTAGGCGAACCTTGGAATGCGTTTAACCAACTCATCCAAGGACGACCGACACGTGCCGCAAAAAGTCTAGGTCGCTTTACTGTTAATACACTGACAACTTTAGGCTTTGCTGACCCTGCGAGTCGCCTAGGCCTAGAAACCGAAGATGAAAATTTTGGTGCAACTTTAGGATATTACGGTATTCCTTCTGGTCCTTATATTGTTCTACCAGTGCTTGGCCCAAGCACATTGCGCCAAACCGTTGGTCTAGCTGTAGATAGTCAAGGACGTCCACAGAAATATATGCTTGATGGTCATGATGTAGCTTACTGGTCTGAGCAAACTTTACGTGGAATTGATACTCGCGCTCAATTACTGGATATCGAAGGTGTATTGCAAGGCGATAAATACGCTCAAATTCGTGATATCTATTTGCAACGCCTGAACTATTCTATTGCCGAGAAAAAAGGTATTGCTGAAGAAAACTTATTTATTGATGAAGAAGATGACGATATTGATGAATCTGAAGATAATTCAACAGATGTTTCATCTGATGATTCTACCGATTTCATTGATGATAGCAGTTCAGATGATACCGACACGGTAACAACTGAATAAATAAAATTTTTCAATTGGCTGGTGTGGTTTTTCCCTCCAGCCATCATTAGCTTGCTATAGTACACTTATTGTCTATCGAAGGATTCATCTAATTCTTTATGTATTTCATTCAACCTACTCGTGATATTCCATATTTAGATCAGGTACTTGATGCGCTTCCTAGCGTACAAATGATTAACATTGAAGATCTAGACTTGTATGATCCAACGATCATTGCAATTGCTGATGTTGCCGACTTTTTAAATCACCAATGGACACTTCCCACCATTGTGCTCGCTTTTGAGCATGAAGGTGCTGCATTGGCTCAAGCTTGGCAACAAGGCGCTTTAGCAGGATGGGTTTGGGATCATATTCCAACTAACCTCCAAGCAGCACTCACTAAAATTGATGCGCAATACAAACGCAATCAAGACAGCCGCGACCTCCCTTCTGCTGCAGATTTGCAAAAACGCTTACTGCCAAATCCAATCGAACTCCACAATTATAAAGTTGAAACATTCTTCCAACCTTCTGCTTATTTATCGGGTGATTGGTACGATTACTGGAAAATCAGCGATAAAGAAATTATGTTTTATCTCGCAGATGTGTCTGGTCATGGGGTAACGAGTAGTTTACTGACCTCATGGATGGCTGCTTTCCACGGTCGTTCAAAAACCCCGAGAGAACTCATCAAAAAGCTCAATGGCATGCTGGTTCAAGAAAATATTGAAAAGCACATTACCATGATTGCTGGGATACTCAATCTCGATACGCATGTCTTGAAATGGTCTAGTGCAGGGCATTATCCGCCGGCCATTTTATTTGAACCCGGTCTTCCTGCGCGAATTTTAAATACCAGCAGCTTCCCACTCGGCTTAACTGAAGACCTAGAAGTGGAAGAGTTTGAATTTACCTTAAATCGTTATTCGCGCTTTGTAATTTGCTCGGATGGCGCACTTGAACCTTTTGACGGTGGATTGAATGAACAGCTAGGTCAATTGGTTTATCACTTGCAAAATCAATCATTTCAAGCACCAGACCATGTTGCTGACGATATTGCCATCCTAAGTTTACGTCGAATCAATTAATCACGAAATCAATTACTTAAACCGAATACGACTTTCTGATCATACTCGGCTACTTGAGTAAGCTGTGCCCCTATGGGATAATTTACTATCCTTCTCTGCAAATGGCATTTATATGTCAACAGGTCATGTTGAATATGCAAGCTTGAACGGAACGCATATTTTTAAGCTTATTGGCGAAGTGCGTGCCCAATCTTGTATTAGTCTAGACAAGTTATTAAACAAAATTGAACAGCAACAAAATGTCGTCGGTGCAATCGTTGATTTAACCCAAACGACATTTATCGATAGTACTGTTCTTGGCATTTTGGCGAAACTGGGTTTGAAGCTCAAACAAGTTCACCATATCCAAGCGGTAATGTTGTCTACAAACTCTGATATCACAACGCTTGCCAATAGCATGGGTTTAGGTCAAGTGTTTGTTATTTTGAATTATTGTGGTGATCCAAGTGTATGCACTCGCGCACTTATGGAAGAACACATTACCCATAGCAATATGCTGAATACGGTTTTAGATGCACACAAAACGCTGATGAAACTAAATGATAGCAACCAAAATATGTTTGAGCCTTTGGTCAAACAACTGCAAAAAGAGCAGGACAATCTAGAGCAACCCAAGCAGCAAAATGTCTAATTTAGGTTAATCACAGCAGAGACCCTCTTCGCATGACTTTACTTTCCATTGCTCAAATGAATTCTCAAAATGACATTGAAGATAACTTCAAAGTGATCGAGTCATTGATGCAACAAAGTCAGGCTCAAGGTGCGAGTCTCATTGTATTTCCCGAAAATTTTGTCTGCTTTGCCGCAGGTAAACAACGCGAAACCGCGGCGCAATTTGAAAGTATTCAGCAGCGACTAGAACAACTCGCACATCGTTATCAACTTTGGATTGTTGCGGGCACACTCCCATGCCCTTATCGTCCAGATGGCTCAATCATTCAAGATGGCCGTGTCCGTACGGTCAGCCTGTGTATCAGCCCTGAACGTACCGAAGCACGTTATGACAAAATTCATTTATTTGATGTTCAAGTTGGTGACGCTGTCGGTGGCTATCAAGAATCAAAATTCTTTGAACCTGGTACTGAAACCGTAGTTGCAACAACACATTTTGGCAATATTGGCCTGATGGTGTGCTACGACTTGCGCTTTCCTGAACTGGCTTTGAAACTTCGTAGCCAAGGTGCAAACATTTTAACGGCGCCTGCAGCTTTTACTTATACCACGGGTGAAATGCACTGGCAGTTGTTACTGCAAGCTCGTGCCATGGATAGCCAATGTGCTGTACTGGGTGCCGCACAACAAGGTTGGCATGGTGAAAAGCGTCAAACTTGGGGGCATGCTGGAGCAAGCAACAGCCGCGGTCAAATTTTAGCAATCACCGCAGAAGAAGGCGCTCAACTACTCACAGTTCCTTTTGACTTAGACGAGCAGCAACAGATTCGCGCATCAATGCCACTGATGCAGCACCGTGTTTTGGTTCAATATTGATTTTCACTCTGTATAAAATTACAAAAAAACTGAATATTATTTAAACAAAATCCCCCACGATATGATTTTGAACCATCATCTGAGGGATTAGAAAAATGACTTTAGAAAAAGCAGTTTATACAGCCCATGCAAAAGCCACTGGTGGTCGTGATGGTCGTGCAACGACGTCCGATGGTTATTTAGATGTTCAATTGGCGGTGCCGAAAATTATGGGGGGTACAGGTAATGGTACGAATCCTGAACAACTCTTCGCCGCTGGTTATTCAGCCTGTTTTTTAGGTGCAATGAAATTTGTGTCTAACCGAGATAAAATTTCGATTGCCCCTGCTGCCTATGTTGAAGGTGATGTTGGTATCGGCCCTATTCCAACAGGATTTGGTATTGAAGTGACGCTTAATATTCATCTTGAGGGTATGGATGCAAGCGAGGCACAGAAATTGGTCGATGCTGCACATATTGTTTGCCCCTATTCAAATGCGACCCGAAACAATATTAGGGTCTGTTGACATTTGTTGATTAAAAAAATAGCGAGATAGTAAAATTAAATCGCCAAACCCAATTTTACACTCGCTATGCCTCGAACAATGCTAAATGATCAACACTGGTCCAAGTTAC
>NZ_VPAN01000081.1:0-4328 GCF_013419225.1 Acinetobacter sp. YH12097
CGTTGAATTTCTTTGTCAGACATAGTGATCAGCATCTATATTTATATCCAGTCCATGGTGATAAAAACCATCATAAACTAGACATTTTTATTGGTGAGAATATAGACACTTTAAATGGGTTCTAACAAGGTTACTTCACATAAGAAATTTTATGTTAAATGATTGTTAGAAATGCCCCTTGATCGAGGCATTTTCTATAAAGAATACTAAAAACTAATTAAAGCCAACCAAGTTTCAAAACAAGGCAGTTCTCAGCAATCATATTTTTAAATTATATAACTCCCAACTGAGCTTTTGCTCCAACGATAAGGCTTTCATTTTGAGTTTCTAAGGCAAATAAACCATACATCAAAGGAGAGGCCGCTGCTCTTTCTAAAGTCTGTTCATATAGTTTATTCCAAACTTTACCCCCTAGTTTTTCATACTCGATGATTAGAGTTTTGAGGCTTTCTTCTCCAAACAAAGTTACATGCCCAGCAAAATCAATCGCTGGGTCATCTATATGGGCTGTTGACCAATCAATAACGCCTGAAACAGCTCCATCCTTTGAAGCTAGTACATGCCCAGCATATAAATCGCCATGTATAAATTGGGTGAAATCTGCCCATAGAACATCATTATCCAACCATTTTCTGTAGCGGGTTTCCAATTGCTCACTTATACCAATTTCAGATTTTACTAACTGCAAATTGTTTGCTATTTCAGGTCTTAAATCTGAAGGTTTCATAATTTTCAAATCATTTTCCCGAACTTCTTTTTCAGGAATACTATGGATTTCAAATAAGGTTTTTGCCAAAGATGTTATGTATTTCGGGCTATCTTTGTCCATATTCCAAATTATTTCATAGGTTTCAGCATCCAAATTTAAAACAGGATTATCTTTAAGTATGGGATAAGCCACTAATTCTGTAGATGAAATTCTCCAATCAGGAACCTCTACAGAAAGATGTTTTTTTACCAATTCTAAAATGCGTTTTTCTTTCTTGATTTGTTCCCTCATGCCATCACGACGAGGAATACGCAGCAACCATTGTTGCCCCTTTGTATCAAGAGCAAAAACGACCTTAAAATCAATGCCCATTTCATTGAAATTCATTTTGTCCGTAAGCAACAAGCCGTGTGCTTCAGCAAGTGATTGAATATCTTGAATTGTCATTTTTAATTTCCTTTAAAGAGTTCAATAATTAATGTTCGGATTAGATTGGCTATCATTAACAATCTCTCTCAAAAGTCTTGATGATTTTGTGGTCTTTGATCTCGTAGATAATGTCAGCAATATTATCGACCAATTGCTTGTCATGAGATACGAAGATAATAGTTCCTGCATAGGACTTCATCATTGTTTCTAATGCGGCAATACTTTTTAGGTCAAGATAGTTTCCTGGTTCATCCATAAGCAAAATATTATATTTTCCTAAAAGCATTTTGGATAAAAGCAGTTTGATGATTTCACCTCCCGATAAGTCGGATAAGTTTTTTTGAATATCATTCGCTCCGATCCCCATTGAAGCCAATACTGCACGAATTTCCGCAACTGTGTACTCGCACTCTTCCTGCATAAAGGAGAGCACAGATTTATGCGTGTTAAATTTATATCCTGTTTGTGTAAAGTAGCCAATTTCAGCTTTTGGAGATATGGTTAATCCATCAGCACGTTCTGATATCATTTTTAACAAGGACGTTTTCCCTGTTCCATTCGATCCAGTTATAGCGACTTTAGCGCCAAGCGGTATTATAAAGTTAGCGTCATCAAAGATAGTACGGCTACCAAATTTTAAGCTCAGACCATCTGCCGTAATCGGGAACTTATTGTGCAGTTCTAGGGCTGAACTTTGACGAAAACGAATAGAACGCAAATGCTCTGGTGCTTGAATATCTTCTAATGCAGCCAAACGCTTTTCCATACTCTTAGCTGCCTGATACAGTTTTCTTTGCTTGGTGCCAGTCATTTTTGCATGCCCAAGTCGTCCAGCACTTTCGGTAGAGTTTTTGGATTTTTCTCCTTTTTTCTTATTGTCTAATCGATTAGCTTGCTGGCGTTTTTCTTGCACAGCAGATTCTAATCGCTCCCGTTCCTTCATCATCAGCTCATATTCTACGGCTTGGTGTTGTCGCTCTTCTTCTTTTTGACGCAAGTAATCCGAGTAACCACCCCAATATTCCGTAATTTTACCGTCTTTTAACTCCCATATCTTGTCTACAACCATATCAAGAAAATATCGGTCATGACTGATAACAAGTAATGCTCCATCAAATGCTTTAAGTTGACCAATAAGTAGATCTATTCCATTGAGATCAAGGTGGCTGGTTGGTTCATCCGCTAGAATGCCATGTACTTGTTGGGAAAATGCGGCAGCAATTTTTGCACGAGTTTCCTCTCCGCCACTCATTGTGTCGTTTTGTACATTGGAAACACCAAGGCGAGATAACATTGCCCGGTCTTCGACCGTTTCTATTTCGATTCCGCCCAGTTGGCTGATATGTGCAAAATCACCAAAACGCTGTAATGTCGCTTCGGCTAAAACAATTTCGCCATTAAGTACTTTGAGTAAACTACTCTTTCCTGCTCCGTTATCACCCACAAGACCAATACGGTCATAAGAGTGAATTTCCAATTCATCAATATCCAAAACATCACGCCCAGCATAATCCAAGCGTATGTTTCTCGCTTTAATAATTAAACTCATTTTTATTTACTCCTGTTTAGCTCTTGAAATTTTTTATGCAGCAAACAGGATTTAGGTGAAAACAAAAGCTAGCATCACAGTGTCCTCCCAAAAAAAAAGCTATTCATCCACAGGGTGGACAAATAGCTAGTCAATTAAGTTATAACTGGAAACTATGCACTAAAAGCATACTTATAAATTAAGCATACTTTTACTTTATATATCCGCATATATTCTTAAAGACACAACAAAAGCCCACCATTATAAAATAGTGTCACTATGCAAATAGTTGTGTCTTAACGAATGCGGATAGAATGCATAAACTTACCTAAAAAATAAAATTCAGTTTTATGATAACTTTACTGTTAAAAGAAGTCTAGACAACCTTGTTTTATGCTTGGATATAAGGCTTATTTTAAAATAATAGTAGTGAAGATTTTCTAAAATTAACATAATACACCTTATACGAAATAAAAATGGGAGCCTTAAGCTCCCATTTTTTAAGTAATTTTTTCAAATAAGGCTTGGGTGAGCATCTAAAATTCGAATCAATGTAGCTGCTGGTCCAGTTGGATAGCGTTTTCTAATAAAAGATCTAAATACGTATCTTTCATCAATTGAGATTCATTGTTATTCAATATATTGTAGGTTGAAAGTATCAAATGTGAAAGTTGAGGATCAGAACGTAGGGTTGATTCGATAGCAAGTTCGATAGGCTCATTAAATATTCCTTCATAGCTTTTTTTTAACCATGCTGGATCTAAATGCATCATTTTATAAGTGAAGCCGAGAGGATCTGGTGCATTACCATCATGAACTTCTTCAGGTTCAAGCATGAAAGTTTGACCTTGATAGCTATCAATAATTTTTTTTCTACAATTGAATTGTTGATGTCCTAACTCTGTTACCCCTATAAGATAACTTGAGTGTAGATGAGGATCGTATGCAAAGCCTTTGAAGTGGGCATGAATTAGTTCTATACCTGTAGACTTATCCTGTGTGACATTGACCCAATTGCTCATATTTACTTAATTAGTCCTAATGGATTTAGCTTATCAAAAATTATCTAATGAAGAAATTCTAAAATTAACATAATACACCTTATACAAAATGCCCTTGTAAGCCCTTAATCAAGGGCATTTTTAGTCTCTACTTAACATAAAATTTTGGTGGTGCTTCAAAAAGTATGCTGCCTTTAAATGAAGCCATTATTGATGTAAAAGAAAAGAAGGCTAAATCAAAAGCTTTAAAATGGTTTTCAAGCTTTTTTGAAAAATTACAGCTTCTTCTGAAGCTACGCCTAATTCTATGCCTTATTTTGCAATTATTGCCTTCAATACCTACAGTAAAAAATTTACCAATACTTTGCTTACCATTTTTAAAAGCAGTGATGAAACTGTCCCAATGATCACTTGCAATTCGGGTGTAGTGAATATCTAATTGTTTAAGCTTTGTCTTCAATTGTTAGACTGTAGCTAAATCTCGTTTACCCCAAACATAAGCAACAATTTCACCTGTTTCTCGATGATAGGCGTAAATAAGCCATTGTTTATTCTTTTTATTTCCAACAAAATTCCAGAACTCATCTACTTCGAGAGATTCATAATGACTTTGCTGAGGCTGAATTTCATAGGTTGATTCAGTTAAAGTACGTAAAACTTT